>JBBQSR010000096.1:0-10195 GCA_038234855.1 Ktedonobacterales bacterium
GAAGCCACGTGGCTTCACCGAGGAGGCGATCAATCAACTGATTGCCCGTCGCAACGAACCCGCGTGGATGACAGCGCGCCGCCGCACCGCCTGGACGGCCTGGAACGACCTGCCCATGCCCGACCCGCGCAAAGATGAAGAGTGGCGGCGCACCCCCCTGCGTCTGCTGGAACTCGACGAAGCCACCCCCCTCAGCGACGCGGCCACGGCGAACGTCACCCCCCTCGCGCCCGCCAGCGAACTCGCCGCCGCCCTCACCTTCGTGGATGGTCAGGTCACAGCGCGGCAAGACCTCGCCGACGATCTGCGCCGCCAGGGCGTCATCGTCACCGATCTGCGCAGCGCCCTCACCGAGCATGCCGATCTCGTGCAACGCTACTTCATGACCGTCGTCAAGCCGACGGAGGCCAAGTTCGCCGCGCTGCATGGGGCGTTTTGGGACAACGGCGTCTTCGTCTATGTGCCCAAGGGCGTCACGGTGGAGCTGCCCATCGGCGTCGTCGTGGAATCCGCCGCGCCGGGTCGCGCCAGCCTGCACCACACCTTGATCGTGCTGGAACGCGATAGCTCGCTGAAATATGTCGAGGAACTGCGCGGCGGCGTTGCGGCCACCACTGATGGGCAGGCGTTTTCGAGCCGCGTCATCGAATTGGTGCAGGGCGACGGCACGACGCTCGACTTCGCCACCGTGCAACGCTTCAGCCCCGCCATGTATGACTTTTATGATGCGCGGGTCGTGCAGGCGCGCGACACCAACTTCACCCTGCATAACATCGAGCTTGGCGCGGCCATGTCGAAAGGCCACATCGAGGCGATGCTTGAGGGCGCGGGGGCGCATGCTCGCCTGGCAGGCGTCTACTTCGCTGACCACGATCAGCACCTGGACCGCTTCACCTTGCAGGATCACAAGGGCGTCAACACCACCAGCGACCTGCTCTTCAAGGGCGTCGTGGCCGACACCGCGCGGTCGGTCTATTCCGGCTACATCCGCATCCATCCGGGGGCGAAGGGCAGCCGTGCGTATCAGCAGAACCGCAACATCCAGCTCAGCCGCAAGGCCCGCGCCGACTCGAACCCCAGCCTAGAGATCGCCGAAAACGACATCCTGGGTTGCACGCACGGCGCGACCGTTGGCAAGGTGGACGAAGAGCAACTCTTCTACCTGATGTGCCGTGGCCTCAGCAGGGGTGAAGCGACGCAGATGATCGTCGAAGGCTTCCTCGATCAATTGGTCGAAGCCATCCCTCTGCCGACCCTGCGCGAATCGCTGCGCGAGGAACTGATCGCCCGCGTCGAAGCGACCTCCGTCGAAACCGACGCGGCATAGCGCGAGACTGGACGCGAAAGGCGCGAAAATCCACGAAAGACACGAAACCAAAGCAACCCTCTCGTGCTTTTCGCGGGATTTCGCGTTTTTCGCGTCCAAACCCATCAACATGAGGAAGAACGTGCAATGGCGAATGTGGTGACGGTGGCGAAGGTCGGCGACATCGCCCCGAATAAGGGCAAGCAATTCAAGCTGGGCAAAAAGTTCATCAGCGTGTGGAACCTCGGCGGTACCTATTACGCCATCGATGACATCTGCACCCACGAGGAAGAATACCTTTCGGATGGTTGGGTGACGGAGGGTCACTGCGTCGAGTGCCCCGCCCATGGGGCCGTCTTTGACCTGCGCACGGGCGCGAAGATGAACGAGATTGCCCCCTACCCCGAGACGGTGTATCCCGTGCAGGTCGTGGGCGACGAGATTCAGGTGCAGATCGGCTGAGGTCGCCACTTCGCCTGGCGAGTATGGCACCCGATGCGCGATAGCCTAACCCATGCAGATCTTCTTGCGCGTCGTCGGGTGTTGCTTCGTCATCGGGTGTCTTGTTGGCCTGGCCGTGCAGCACCCTACGGCGGGTGATGCGCTGGCACGGGGTCAGGCCGCCGAGGCGCGCGGTGACTGGGTACAGGCGCTCGGCTCGTACGCCCAGGCCAGCCAGTTCACGCCGAGCGATCCCGCGCCCCTGATCGCGGGCGCGCGGCTGCGGCTGTGGGCGGGTCGCACCGACCGCGCCGCCAGCGATTGGTCCCGCGCCGTCACGCTAGCGCCCCCCACCCCCGACCTCTGGGTGCTGGGGGGGCAGATCGCGGAAGCTCAGTATGACCCGTCCACTGCAGCGGCGGATGACCAGCGTGCCATCGCTCTGGCCCCCACATCGGCGGCAGCCGGGGATGCGGCGGTCGCGCTGGCTCGCATGGCGTTTGACGCCGGGGACGCGGCGCGGGTGCCAGACATCGTGCGCCGCATCCCCGCGCCGTTGCCGCCCCTGCGCGCGTTGTTGGTGGTGGCGCTGGTGCATCTCGGGCAAATCGATGCCGCACAGGCGCTCGTGGCTGACCCCGCTGTCGCGCATGCGCTGCCCCTGGCGCTATGCGTCACGTTGGCGGGCTGGCAGGGCGCGGCACGTGACCAGGCGGCGCTGGGGTACGCCGACTTGGTGGCGGGGTGGCCGCGCTTAGCCATCGGTCTCCTTCGTCGTGCCGTGGCCGCGCAGCCGGGCTATGGCGTGGGGCAGGCATACCTGGCCTGGGCGCTGTGGCAATCGGGCGATTCAGCGGGGGCACAGGCGGCACTGGCGGCGGCGCAGCGGCTGGCCCCAGATGCGCCCATCACCGTGGGCATCGCGGCACAGGTGCGCGCGATGGCGGGCGACCCAGCGGGGGCGCTGGCGACGCTGACACGGTGGGAAGGCGCGCACGACCCCGCGCCAGAGTTGTGGGCCATCCAGGCGCAGGTGGCCGCGCAGGGTGGGGCCTGGGCCAGCGAAGCGGACGCACGCTGGCACTTGGCCACGATGCCCGCCAGCACCACTGGGCGAGCCGCCGCGTTGCTAGACCTGGCCGCGTTTTATCTGCGCACGGGGTTGGGGACGGGGGACGGGCGGGCAGCGTGGGCTATCACCGCCGCTGCGGTCGCCAACCCCGCCAGCGCGCGGGCACAGGACCTGTTGGGGCAATGGGCCTGGCAGGTGGGCCAGCCCGATGTCGCCATCGCCGCCTTTCGCGCGGCCCTCGCGCGCGACCCGCGCGACGCCGCCGCGCACGCGCGTCTGGCCCTGGTCGCATGGGGCGTGGGGGACGGCACATCCGCCCGTCTCGAAGCGGCTCGCGCCCGCGCGCTCGATGCCACCAGCGTCGCCATTTGGCAAGGCACGCCATTGGCGGTCGCTGTGGCGGATGATTCCCTCACCATTTAGGCGATTTTGGCGTGGTTTATGCATCAGATTCGCATAATTGTGCAACAAGCGATCCCCGGAGATAACGGCGAAGGAGCGCGACATTTTACCGATGAATTTTGACTTTTTGACAAGCCCCCTCTCTGATGAAAAGGTGACATTCCTGAAAAATGGGGTCATCGTGGACAAACGGTTCATCATCGAAAAGATCATCGGTTGGGGCGGCATGGGCAACGTCTATCTGGCGCGCGACATCACCAGCGAACGCACCAAGCACTTCGCCATCAAAGAGACGCTTTTCGCCGCCCACGACCCCATCACCGCCGACCAGGCCCTCATCGTCAAGGCGCTGCATAAAGAAGCGAAGATCATGATGCGGCTTGAGCATCCCGCCATTCCGCGTGTCTTTGACTATTTCGAATGGCAGCGGCGCTTTTATCTAGTGATGGACCACATCGATGGCCATACCCTCAACGACAAGCTGCTAGAACAACTCAAAACCCATGGAGTGCCCTTCGAGGAGGGGATAGTCGTTGAGTGGGCGATCCTCATCTGCAACATCTTCGATTACCTGCACCACCAAGAGCCGCCGGTCATCCACCGCGACATCAAGCCAGAAAACTTCATCATCACCGAGCGCAACGAACTGAAGATGATCGACTATGGCATCGCCCGCCAGGTCATCGGCTCGTTGAATATCACTAGCCGCCAGGGGACCCCCGGCTACTTCGCCCCAGAGACGCTAGATAACTACGCCGACCAGCGCACCGACCTCTATTCGCTAGGCGTGATGATGCACGTGCTGCTGACCGCGAAGGACCCGCGCCAGGTGCCGCACTTCTCGTGGGAAGACCATCGCCCGCGTCAGTACCGCACCTCGATCAGCCGCGAGCTAGACGACATCGTCATGCGCTGCCTGAAATTCGACATCAGTGAACGCTGGGCCTCCGCCGCGCAGATGCGCGATGCCCTGCTGTTGCTGCGCCAAACGCAACGCCGCGCCGCGCCGCCCATCCCCAGCGAGCAGATCCGTGACGTGCGCCCCGCCCCCAGCAGGGTGGCTACCAGCACGAATGACATCCGCCAATCGTTGTCGCCCCACTGCACCTGGAGCTTCGCCGCGCAGGGACCCATCCGCTCGTCGCCCGTGCTGAAGGACAATGTGCTCTATTTCGGCGCGCACGATGCCCACCTCTACGCCGTCTCGCTGCGCGATGGCGCGCAGGTGGGGGCCTTTCCCGTGAATGGCAACGTCTGTAGCGACCCCGTCGTCACCGACCGCTCGGTCTTCTTTGGCGCGGAGGACGGCATGATGTACGCGCTGAACCGTTCGCTGTCGCGCAAGCACTGGACGTACTCGGTCGGCAGCCCCATCGTCTCGACGCCCGTGTTGTATGATGACATGGTCGTCATCGGCGCGAATGATGGCGTCGTCTATGGCTTCCCCGTGGCGGGCACCGAGCCACGCTGGCGCTTCGAAACCTGGGGACCCGTGCTCGGCAGCCTGGCGCGCGTCAAAGACCTGATCGTCTTTGGCTCGGAGGACCAACGTATCTACGCGCTGGATGCCGATGGCAAGCGCAAATGGTCGCGCACCACCCGCGAAAAGGTCGAGGCGCTGCCCATCCTCAAGCAAAACGCCATCGTGATCGGCAGCATGGACGAATATGTCTATGCCTTTGACTACCACCAGGGCAATCCCCTCTGGAAGAAGCGGCTTGAGGGTGGTATCCTGACTGCGGTCGCCGTGCACGAGACGCGCATCTATGTGGGAACCACTGAGGGACGCATCTTTTGCCTGGATATGCGCAATGGTGAAACGAAATGGCAGTATAATGTCAACAGTCAAATCACCTCAGATCTGGTGATGCGCGACCGCTGGCTCTTTTTTGGCTGCAAGAATGGGGCGTTGTATCGCTTCGATACGCAGCATCAAGAAGTGTATTGGCGCTTTCAGACCAACGGCCCCATCGTCACACGGCCCTTGTTGGTCAATGGTCTGGTCATCACCGGCAGCATGGATCACCATCTATATGCCCTGCAAGATGACATGCCCCCAACGGAACGTGAACCGGAGGTGGTGGGCTAATCAAGAGAAAATGAGGAATAAATGCAGATGACGTCAGCAGATCAGCCGGTGGCCCTCGCGCCGCTCCCCGACGGCACCATCGTCGGCAGCTATGTCGTGTTGCGCCAGTTGGGGACGGCGGGCGACCACAACACGTACATCACGCGCGTGGCGGGCGAAGACGAAACCGACTTCGCCCTGCCCAAGCCCACCGAGCCGCATCTGCTGATGCTCGAAGCGCCCAGCGGCACCATCGAGCACCTGCGCGCCCTGGAAGACCTGCGGCTGCGCCATCCGCGTTTGCTGGCCCTGCGCGATTATTTCACCCAAGACGACCGTGACTACCTGGCCAGCGATCTGCCCGGCGACACCTGGCCGCTGCGTATCAACCTGCCGCTGACCACCGAAGAGTCGTTGGCGGTGGGCGTCATCATCGGCGAGGTCCTCGCCTTTTTGCACGCGCACGGCGTCGCGCATGGGCACCTCAGCCCCCAAACGATCGCCATCGCGCCCAATGGCGTCTTCCTGGCGGGCCTCGACGGGGCGACCATCGCCACCGCGACCGACCCCGACCCGCTCTTCCGCGAGGACACGCGCCAACTGGGGCTGCTGGTCGGCACGCTGGCCGATGGCTACGAGGGCAACCCCAAGCTGATGCCCGCCGTCCACGAGATCGCCAGCAATGCCGCCGCTGGGCGCTATGAGCGCATCGAAGAGGTCATTTCAGACTGTCTGCGGGTGTTGCCTGACGGTCTGCCCCAGCTCACCGAAGAGGCCGCCACCGCGCCCTTTACCGTGGTGGTTGGTCGCGCCACCAGCGTGGGGATGATTCGCCAGCAAAACCAAGACGCCGTCGGCATCCTGGCGATGGAGATCCTCGACGACCAACCTGAGGCGTCGCCGGGGGGCATCTTCTTGGTGGCGGATGGCATGGGCGGTGAGGCCTCGGGCGAGGTCGCCAGCCGCATCGCCGCGCGCGTCATCGTGGCCGAGGTGGCGCGGCGCTTCCTTGGCCCCGCCGCCCGTTCCGCCGCCAGCGATGCCCCGCGCGAGGAAGCGAACGCGGGCGAGGCTGCCACGCGCATGTCGCTCGACACCATTTCGAGCCTGACCGAGGCCTTTCGCGCGGCCAATGCGCGCATCCGCAATCTGGCGCGCCGCATCGAGAAGCCGACGGGTACCACGGCGACGGCGCTGATGTTTTTCGCGCATGAGGCGGTCGTGGGCCACGTCGGTGACAGTCGCGCCTATCTGCTGCGCGGCGAGGAATTGGTGCAACTGACCCATGACCATTCGCTCATCCAACGCTTGATCGACATCGGCCAGTACAACCCCGATGGGCCGAATGAGATCGCCGTGCCGCGCAACTACCTCTATCGTTCCCTCGGCCAGGTAGACGACCTGGAGGTCGATACCCGCGTGGTCAAGACCGGCATCGGCGACACCTATATGATCTGCTCAGATGGCCTGTGGGATCTCGTGTCGAACGAGGCCATCCGCGAGGTGCTGGCGAGCGCCCCCACGCCACAAGAGGCCGCCGAGGAACTGGTGCGCCGCGCCAACCTCGCGGGGGGCCACGACAACAGCACCGCCCTCGTCATCCGTCTGGCCCCGCGCTAGGGGGGACCAGGCGCGCTGCCATTGAAGCGGGCGCTGCCCCCTCACCAGCGGCGTTTCAGACGATAGATGAAGGCCAGGACCTCGGCCACGGCGCGGTACATCTGGTACGGGATCTCGCGGCCCACCGGCACACTGGCGTAGAGCGAACGCGCCAGGGGCGGATTTTCCACGATGGGGACGCCGTGCTGGGCGGCGACGGCCTTGATCTGCTGGGCGATGAGGTCCTTGCCCTTCGCCACGACGATGGGGGCGCGCGTCTTGCCCGACTCGTAGCGCAGCGCGATGGCGAAGTGGGTGGGGTTGGCGATGACCACTGTGGATTTCGGTACCTCGCTCATCATGCGCTTGCGGGCGCGCTCGCGTTGCAGGCGGCGGATGCGCGACTTTATCTGGGGGTCGCCCTCGGTCTGGCGCATCTCGTCGCGGATCTCTTGCTTGGTCATCTTGAGGCTGCGCGTGAACTGCCACCGCTGGAAGCCGTAGTCGATGGCCGCCAGCAGCGCGCCCGCCATCGCCACCCGCAGCAGCAACGCGTAGATCGCGTCCCCCAGAATGCCCGCGACGCCACCAACCCCCATCATCCCCAGCGCCATGATCTGTGCGATGACGCCCTGCGCCACCCCGATGGCGACCGTGATGAAGATCACCAGCCGCAGCACCATCTTCAACAGTTCAAAGCCCGTCTTGGGCGAGAAGAGGCGCTTCATCCCACTCATCGGGTTGACCTTCGAGAAGTCGGGGGAGATGGCCTTGGTCGACATGACGAAGCCCGTTTGCAGCAGACCCGTCGCCACGCCGCCCACCAGCAACGCGCCCAGCACGGGCGCGATGGCGAGCAGCCCGCCCATTATGCTCTGGCTGACCAGGCCCACCGCGTCGTGCGCCGAGAGGTCGGGGCGGGCGATGGTGGTAAGGCCAGTTCGCATGACCCCCGCGAAGTCACCCCACGCCAGCGGCGCGGTCATCCGCAGCACCACCACGCCCGCCAGCAAGCCGACCGCCGGGGGCAGATCCGCGCTGCGAACGGTCTGCCCCTTCTTACGGGCGTCTTGCTTGCGTTTGGGGGTTGCGTCTTCGGTGCGCTCTTGCCCGCTGCCCTCGGCCATCGCGTCGTCGCCTCGCTTTCGTCTAGCGCCACAGGCCCATGTGCGACAGTTGCCGCATCGTCTGGGTCAGGAACTCCACCGTGAAGGGCGCGGAAACGACCAGCGCCGCCAGCGCCAGCGCCACCTTCATCGGCAGCCCCAGCACGAACATGTTGAGCGAGGGCATGGCACGCCCCAGCAAGCCAGTGATGACATCGGCCAGCAGCGTGGTCGCCAGCAGCGGCAGCGCCAGGCCCAGCGCGAAGAGCACCGCCGACCCGCCCAGCGGCATCAGCAACCCCACCAGCGCGGGGGTGAGGGCGACGCGCGTGACGGGCAACGCGTTCAGGCTGGCCCCCAGGCTCAGCAGCACCCAATGCTGCCCATCTAGCCCCAGGAAGATCAGCCCCGCGACGATGCGGTAGAGCGCCGACAGCGAATTCATCGCGCCGTTGCCGTCGGGGCGCGGCGTCTCGGCCAGCGTCACGCCCATCTGCTGCCCGATGATCTCGCCCGCCGCCTCGCCCGCGCGATAGATCGCGGTGAAGGCCAACGCGAAGGCCAGCCCCAGCAACACCTGTTGCCCCACCAGCACCACGAAGGTCGGGATATCCCCTGTGACGGCGGTCGTCAGCGCGATCTGTCCCGGTGTGAGGATGGCCGCGATGAGTCCGCTGAGGCCGATCTTTACCGTCACGGCCAGCGCCTTTTCGCTGAAGATCGGCGCGGCGACGAGCACGCTGCTGATGCGCGCGAAGACCAGCAGGAAGACGACCAGCGGCGCGGCGTGGGGCGTAGCGAGTGCGCTCTGCATCGTCTCACTGCACCAGGGTCGGCAGCGAGGCGAAGAGACGCGCGGTGTAACCGAGCAGCGTCTGCAACATCCACGGTCCGGCGAAGACGAGCACCAGCGCGATGACGATGATCTTGGGCACGAAGCTGAGGGTCTGCTCGTTGATCTGCGTCACCGCCTGGATGAGGCTGATGATGACGCCCACCACGAGCGCCGCCAGCAAGATGGGGCCGCTCAGTTCGGCGACGGTCAGCATGGCCTGCTGAAGCACGGTGAGGACGGTGGTCTGTGACATGGCGTGTTGGGCATCCTTCCCGGTGGGTTTCTCTCATCAGCATGCCACGGCGCGGGGGGGCGGCATCAGGGGCGCAGGTCCCGACTTTCTCGCCAGCGGGGGTACTGTCTGCCATGGGGACGGTGCCGCCGTGGCTAGCGGGGACGGCTGGTGGCATGATATGCTGTGGGGACAACCGCTGAGCCGTCGCGTTGCACGCACCCAGGGGAGGGATCTGCCATGTCACCGTCTGTGTCGCACATCATCGGGGCGGTCTTCACCGCGCTCATCATCCTCATTGGGCTGTACACTATCTTGCGCAGCTTCACCCTCTTTTTGGTGGATGGCTTGCGCGGTGTGCCTGGCGTCGCCTGGTATAATCGCCCGTATCTCTTTCGCGCCATCGCCGTCACCGCGACGCTCTTCTGGCTCTTTGGTCACTTCAAGGGACAGCAAGATTCGCTGCATCTGCCCGCCGAGCAACAGCGGCTCGTCCTCTTTGGGCTGTATGTGCTGGCGGCGGCGGCGGGGCTGTGGGTGCTGCGAATCGGCTTTTGGCGCAGCATCCCCGCTGCCATGCGACCCCTGCGCACCAATCGCCCCGGCTACATCAGTTGGGGCACGCTCGCGGGGGTGTCGTACCTGATCCAGCTCGCGTGCGCGGTCGCGGTGGGCGCGCTCTTCGTCTTCGCGCCGGGGGGCGCGGAATCGTGGTTGGTGCGCATCGCCGTCTTCGCCATCTTGCTCATCTCGGCCTATACGAGCCTATGGCGTATGTCGTACCTGGCTGGCCCTGATAACGACGCCCTGCGCGCCCAGATGGATCAAGTGTTGGGGGGCCGCCCCGCCGCGCCAGTCGTCGCATCCCCTGCTGCCGTTGTGCCGCCCCATGCATCAACGGCAGCCCCGGCATCCGTCGCCCCGCCAGCGGACGGCCAGCCGTGAGTGCGCCCGACCCGCTCCGCATCTTGGTCGCCCCCCAGGCATTCAAGGGTAGCCTCGATGCCGCGCGGGTCGCCGCCGCCATCAGCGCGGGGATTCAGCAGGGCTGGCCCTTCGTCGCCCCGCCCGCGATCAGCACACTGCCGCTGGCGGATGGCGGTGAAGGCACGATACAGACATTGATGGCGGGGC
>JBBQSR010000097.1:0-10157 GCA_038234855.1 Ktedonobacterales bacterium
CGTCTCAAAGGACGCACCCGTGCCGCCTTGCTTGATGCGTTGGCGGTCGCCAGCGATGCCGTGACTCCCGCTGATGCTCACGGCTGGTTTACCCATGCCGGCTATCGTCTGGTTCCTCCATCTTCTTGAAAGTTGCCGTAAGCAATGCAATCGCGGGCTAGACCTCGGCGAGGCGACAGCGTGTGGGAATGGGATAGCGGGCGATATCGCGCGTGGCAACACCGCCGGGGGATAAATCCCCCGGACGCGCAGCGTAGCCCGCGACCTAGCGGGCGCTGGGGGCGTGGTACCGACCTGACGGGAGGTTCACACACTGGCTCCCACGCTGCCATCCCTGACCAAGCCCCATCCGCTCTCTATCCCATCCCCTCTCACATCACACCCCATCTCAGCGCAGAGGCAGCGTGATCGTAAAGACGGTCCCCACGTCGAGGGTGCTGGTGAAGGTCAGGGTGCCGCCGTGCTGCTCGACGATGGCTTTGGCGGCGGCTAGACCCATGCCGCCGCCATTTTTCGAGAGGCGCGCGGTACGCTCTGAGGTGTAGTCGCGCGCGAAGATGTGCGGCTGGTCATCGGGCGCGATGCCGATGCCATGGTCGGTGATGGCGAGGTACAGGGTGCCGTCCCCCGTGTCGGCGCTCAGCCGCACCGCGTCCCCAGCGGCGGAAAACTTGATCGCGTTCGTCACCAGATTCATCAGGGCCTGGCGCAGCAGTTCGCGTTCACAGTGGAGCGGGGGCAGGGTCGCGGGCGCGTCGATTATGATGGCCACATGATGCGTCGCCATTTCAAGCGTTAGGTGTTGGCTGACCTCCTCGAAAAGGTCATGGACCGTGATGGATTGCAGCATCAGCGGCGTCTGCCCCAGGTCGCGGCGCGTCAGATAGAGCAGATTCTTGATGTATTCCAGCAATTCCAGCGCGCTGTTGTGCGAATAGCCAAGCAATTGACGCTGCTCGGCGGAAACGGGGTGCACCGGATCGTTCGCCACCATCTCGACGAAGCCCGCGATGGAGTTGAAGCGGTTGAGCAGCTTATGCTCGAAGGCCGAGAGGAACTGTTCGCGCTCACGGTCCTGCTGGGTGACGGCCCCATCGTCGCGCAGCAGCAGCGCGGACTGCCGTTCACCTTGCGCCCCTGGCGGCAGGGTCAGCGCCGCCACCGTCACCGCGCGTGACGGCACGGCGGCGCATTCGACGCCCACCGGTTCGCGCGACAGCGGTCCCTGCACCGGCAGCGCGGCGCGGTGCAACGGGCAGTGAATCGTCCCACAGAGCGGAATGCGCTCCTCGTCATGGCAACGAATGACCTCTTGGCAGTGGCGACCGACCACGGCGGCGTCCCACCCCGTCAGCGCGTAAAAGGCCGGATTCAGCGCGCGAATGGTGAAGCGTTCGTCGATCAGCAAAAAGGCGTCATCCGTCGCTTGAAGCACCGCGTGCAGCGTCTCGCCAGGCAGGGCCGCCAGCGGATCGCTCGGGTCGCTCTCGGCCAGCAGCGCCGCGAGGGCGGCGGCGGCGACACGGATCGTCTCGGTGTCCTCGGGGCTGAAGGGGCTGGCGTGGCGACCCAGCACCAGCCACCCCATCGTCGCGCCGTCACGGACCAGGGCGATGGCCAGGTGCGCCAGCCAGCGCGCGTCGGGCCGCGTATTGGGGAAAACGCGCGGGTCGGCCTGGCTGCGGGCGCGCGTCGCCAGCCGATGCAGACGATGGCGCATCGCCTGGGCGGGCTGCCGCAGCACCATCCCCGGTGGATGCTCGCGGTCGGGCTGCAATTCGATGCCGCCCGCGTAGACGAGGCCAGTGGGGCGGTCGAGGAAGACGCACGCGATGTCGACGGGCAAGCCCTTCACCAACGCGGCACAGGCTGCCCTCGCGCGGCGATGAAAGGGCGCGCCCAGCACCATCTCGCGCAGCCCCAGCACCAGGCGCTCCGCTTTATCGGTGCCCTCGATGAACTCGCCCAACGCGGCGAGGGGAATCGCCGCCGAAGAGGAATCGAACAGATCGCCCCGCATGCCCCACACCCATCCCTATTTCTTTGTGCTGAACTTATACCCCGACCCACGCACCGTGCGGATGAGCGTCGGGTTGGCCGGGTCGGCCTCCAGCTTGCGCCGCAGCTTGCGGATGTACGAATCCACGATGTTGCTGTCGCCATAGAACGCCTCGCTCCAGACGGCGTTCAGCAGGTCTTCGCGTGGGACCACATGCTCGGCATGCTGCATCAGGTGCATCAGCATGCGCATCTCGGTCTTGGTCAGATCGATGGGCTTGCGCCCGGCGATGTGCACCTGCAACGCCGCCACATCCAATTCCACCGTATCATAGCGCAACCGCTGCTGTTGTTCCATTCCGGTGCGTTTATAGACGCGCACCAGCACGCTTTTGACGCGCGCGGCGACCTCGGCGGGGGCATACGGCTTGGTGATGTAATCATCCGCGCCGATCTTGAAGCCTTCCAGCTTATCTTCCAGGTCGCTGCGCGTCGTCATGAAGATGACCGGCACATCGACCTCTTGCTTCTTGAGCCGCTCAAAGAACTGGAAGCCCGTCAGGTGCTTTGGCCCAAAGTTCACATCGAGCAAGATCAGGTGCGGCGGCGACCGTTGGATCATCTCAAAGGCCCCCTCGGGGTTATCGACTTCCTGCACGGTGTGGCCTTCGCTGCGCATCAGGTGCGCCACCATCATCCGGTTATAGAAATCGTCTTCCACGATGAGGATGTTCATGCGGGGGGATCGTCCTTTGCGCCGAGGGAGGTCAAGCGATCACTCACCATTCCCTTCCAAAGATAACGCTCATCCGTCGCCTTGTCAAACGGATGGCAGGAAGTCCCATCCCAGCGTGAACGATCGGCATGCTCGCTTCGTCGCCGAAAGCAACCATGCCACCGCTAGGACGCTTTAGAAGTAGAGCGCGCTGCCACCGACGTGCCACACGAGATAGCAGCCTATCCGCAGCAACCGCGCAGCGACGCATCCATAAGAGCGAAAAAGAGACATCCATCTCCCTTTGGGCGCGGTGCGGCAAGGTCGCACCACTGTGCAGGGGGGCGTTTCAGCGAGAGCAGCAACCCCCATTTCGCTTACGATGGTCAATGAACCGCGTCATGCTGATGGGATGTTTTGCTCACCCATGTCTGTGCCAGGTGTTCGAGGTTGTCGAGTTCCTCCAGGTAAAGTTTATGCATCGTGGGCGCGACCAGCTTCACCATGCCGCGTTCGATGACGCCAACGAGGCCCGCGTGCGACGGCACCTCCGTCACGATGTCGACCTGGGTACCCCGCCCCTGGTCTTGCGCGGTGAGCGTGAAGGACGTTTGCCCCGTGCCCACGATGTCGCGCTCCACGAGCACCCGCCCCGGCTCAGGCGTCGAGACCCGTTGGTGAGCTTGCCGCGTCGTACCGGCGGCCTTGAAGGTGAAGCGGATGATCGTCCCCTCACCATAGCCCCCCGCTTCGACGACGAAATCCGAGAATGCGCGCTGCGGGATGATCAAGGGATGCCCATGGCGGTAATCTGCGAGAATGTCCCACACCACGGCGGGTGGGGCCTGAATGCGACGAGTCGCGCTGAAGCGTAATGACTGCATGGGTCTACCTCCTTTGGGTAAGAAAAGACATGATCGTGGCGGCATCGGGAAAGCCGATCTCCGCCCTTTGAAAGAACGCGGCACCGACCGACAGGCTGTGTAAGGTGGCGAGGTACAGCATGGCGAGTTGGTCCGGGTTGCCAGGGATGATCTCGCCCGCATCTTGCCCCGCGCGAATGATCGCGCGAAACGCCACCCGTAGGGTTTCGGTTTCGTGGGCAGCGGTCTCGTGGACCTCGACCGGGACCGTCGCATTCGTCAAGGCATGGGCGATGACCAACGAGAAAGCGGGCATGGTGTGCTGAATGTGCAGGAGCTGCGTGGTGAGCCATGCCAACTTTTCCAGCGGCGTTCCCGACATGACGGTGATCTGCGCGCCGAAGAGGGTACTTGCTTCATCCACCATTTCTACCACGGCCTTGAATACCTCCTCTTTGCTGGTGAAGTAGCGGTAGAGGAGCCCCTGGCTCATCTGCGCGGCGGCGGCGAGATCGCTGATCTTGGTTCCCGCCAAACCATTGCGCGCAAAGACCACCGCCGCGACCTCGATGATGTGCTGGCGACGGGCATCGCGGATGGTCTGATTGGCGGCATCGCTCCTCGGCATCCATTTTCCTTTGAATGAATTATCACTCACTCATAAGTATGGGCGCTGTAGCGCGATCTGTCAAGGGCCATCCGGCGCGTTTTCGTTCATCGCCCCGCCGCCTGGCCATGTCGAGGGACGCGCTATGCCACGCGCTCCCGCTATGGCTGTCAGGAAGGCTCATCCCTGGGTGAAGGTTCTGGTGAAAGATCGCGCGGCGGATGGCACACGACGTTGCACGGCGCGTGGGCGCATGGTACGATGAAGTGAGAACAGATCGTGTACCTTGCCCGCCATCACACATGGCGGATGGAGCATAAGCAATGGGTGTCATGTACTTCGCGTTCTTCAACGCCTCGGTGGCGTTGTCAGCGCTGGCCGCGTTGGCCTACTTCCTCTACACCTACAACCAGTACCGCACGGCTCAGGCACAGCGCCAGACGCTGCGCCACGGCAAGGGGCGCGCCCGTGCCAGCGGCCAGCCCGCCCTGGCGCTGGCGAGTGGGACCTCGGGCTGGGGGCGCGTGCTGCGCATGATGTCGGGCTACGTCGCCGACCAATCCACGCAGATGAGCGCGGCGGTGCAGCGCGCGCGCGGCGCAACCGCGACGGCGGTGCCGTTGCGCAGCGAATTCGATGTGGCTGACACCGTGTTGCCAGTCAGCATCGAGGGGCAGGCCTTTGGGCGGCTCGGGTCCATCCTCACGTGGCTGCTGGCCTTTACCCTGGCGATGACGGCGCTGATGCGCGCGCTCATCACCGGCCACGCACCGTGGACGAACATGTACGAGGCCAGCATCGCCCTCGCCTGCTTTTTGACGCTGGCATACATCTACTTCGAATTGCGCTACCAGACGCGCACGCTCGGCGTCGGCGCGGCGGGCGTCTCGCTCATCTTGCTGCTGACGGCGGTCTGGGTCGGCAACGCCTTTGGGCAGGCCGAGCCGGTGGCTTTCAAAAAGATCATGCCCGCGCTCCAAGACAACCCGATCCTCACCATTCACGTGTCGATGATGATCGTCTCGTATGCGTTCTTTATCGTCGCCTTCCTCTGTGGGGCGATGATGCTGGTGCAGGGTGACGAGGCGAAACCGCGCTATGCCTGGCTGCCCTCCGCCGAGGCGGCGGATGAACTGGGCTACCGCGCCGTCACCATCGGCTTCCCCTTGCTGGCGCTGGGCGTCATCCTTGGCGCTTGGTGGGCCAACTACGCCTGGGGCCACTATTGGAGCTGGGACCCCAAAGAGACCTCAGCCCTCATCACCTGGCTGGTCTACGCGGTCTATCTGCACGCGCGTGGCATGCGCGGCATGCGCGGCAAGACGATGGCCTGGCTGCTGATCGGGGGCTTCGCGGCGACGCTCTTCACCTATTTCGGCGTCAGCTTCGTCGTCCCCGGCCTCCACAGCTATGCGGGCGTCAAGTAACGGCGTCGTCTCGATCAACGCACATGGCCGATGAGCAATACGCCCATCGGCCATCTCTTTGGCGCGCGTCGTCAGCCCTGTGTCGCGATGGCGGTCATCCACGGCTGGTGCTCACGGTAGTGCATGAAGGTGTTGCCAACGATCCAGCCCCAGATCGGATCGCTCTGGTCTGAGCCGCCCCCAAAGTCGCGCCGCGGACGTTGCAGGTCGGCGTCGGTCATGGTCGCGACATGCGCGATCAGCCGCGCGTGGCTTTGTTGCAGCATCTGGCGTGCCTCAGCAAGCGACAGCGCCTGATAGCGCCGCTGATTCACGTTGTTGGTCTGGTCTTCCCCGGCTTCCCAGGTCGCCTCGTCGACGCCCAACGCTTCGCGCTGTGGCTTGCCCTGCAATAGCGCCAGCAGACCACCCTCCCACAATGCCAGATGGATCACATGATCCTTGGCCGACCACCCTTCAGCGTCGCGCGGTTGGGTGAGTTGCGCTGCGGGGGTGGCGTCTAACCATGCTTGCAACGCCTGCCAGTCCTCCGCCATGTGGCGCAGCAGATTGGCGGTCGTTACCGGTTCGTCCTGGGGAATCATCGTCATAGCACGTATATCCTTTATCGATGAGGCTTCTTCCATTTCGGATGGCGTTACCAGCATAGCGCATAATCTGGACAACCGCTGTCTGGTACCCACTTATCGAAATAAAATGATCCTTTTGTCGCACCCCATCCCTCTAACTAGGTAGGCAAGGGCAACATGACCGGTCTGGGTGCCCCTGCCGCAACGAGGTATGTATGGACTCAGAAGATCTCGCATGCATCAGGTGCATCGCGCAGGGCGACCACACAGCATTGGAGACGCTGTACACGCGCTATCGTCCCCGCCTGTACCGCTTCTTGTGGCAACAGGTGGGCGGCGATGCCACGCTGATCGAGGAGGTGTTGCAAGACACCTTCCTCGCGGTCTGGCGTGGGGCGGCCACGTTTCGGGGCGACGCACGCGTCGCGAGCTGGATCTTTCGCATCGCGCTGCATCACGCGCACCATGCCCAGCGTGGTGCGGCGCGCCAAGAGGGGCGCACCCGCTCACTGAGCACCCTCGCTGACGACGCCGACCTGCCCGCCGCGCCCGAGCACGAGGACCACACGCTGACACGTCTGGCGCTGCAAGACGCCCTCACCCGGCTCAGCGACAAACAACGCGTCGTCGTCATGTTGGTCTTCGTGCAAGGGTTCACGGGCGAGGAAACCGCCGACATCTTAGGGTTGCCGCTGGGGACGGTCAAAAGCCGCTTGCGCGCGGCACGTTCCCTCTTAGCCAACGATCCGGCCTTACACCAGAGCGAGGAGGTCAGCTCATGAACGCTGCACTCACCTGTGGCGCGTGTCGAGACGCGCTGCCCGATTACGTCATGGGCGCTCTCACCCCTGCCGCGCGCGCTGCCGTCCAGAGTCACCTGGCGACCTGTGCCTCCTGTCAACGCGAGTTGGCACAGTGGCACGCGTTCGCCCAAATGACACAGGCCAGCGCCGCGCGGCTGCCAGATGGCCACGAACAGGCCGCCACGACGTGGGCCGTGATTCATGCGCGACTCCTTTCTGAGTCCCCCGTGACAACAGGAGCGACTTTCATGGACTTCGATCATTCCGCACCCCAGACCGACCCCGTGGCGACCCCGCTGCTGGCCACGCCGCGCCGCGAACGGCCACAGCCGCGCCGGACCCCGCTTTTTGCCGTGGTAGCGGTCGTGGCCCTAGCCGTGCTCACCGCCAGCATCTTTACCCTGCGCCCCCATGGCGGCGCGCCAGGCGCGGGCAGCCACCCATCAGCGACACCCGTACCGGCCCTCACCCCACCCGCGCTCAGCTATAGCGCGGCCAGCATCCTCAGCCCCACCGATGTCTGGGCCATCGGCGCTGGCACGTCGAGTCACCTCTCGGCCATCGTACATTTCGATGGGCATCGGTGGCAAACGACCGCTGACGCCATCTTCGCGGATGCCTCGCTCTATGGGATCTCGATGGATTCCGCCACAGATGGTTGGGCCGTTGGCAGCTATTCTTCCCCAAAGAGCGGGCCACTCTTGGCGCACTACACCCATGGGAAATGGGTGCAGACGACGTTACCCCTCCCTGATGGAAGGCTAACCGACGTCCAGATGCTCTCGGCCCAAGCTGGCTGGGCACTGGGGGCGGACGTCAACAATCAATCGGTGTTCTTTCACTATAGCGGCGGGGCTTGGACGAAGGTGCCATTCGCCCCCCGCGCGACGGCAACGCTCGCCGCTGCGACGACGGGAGCCGCCGCGCCTCAGGCAGCCAGGATTCCCGATTCGATCATCGGCCCAGATGTCCCCTATGTCGCGCAAATGCGTATGCTCTCTGATGATGAGGGGTGGGCCGTGGGCACCTACCACAGCGTGAATCTCGTTTGGCGCTACCACGCTGGGCAATGGTCCACCGCCCATCAATTCAGCACCACAGGCGATATCTTTGGCCTCGGGGTGAACGCCGCGAAAGATGTGTGGGTCATTGGCGTCACGGGTCCGCTAGGGGCGGCAGTGAATCGCACGACCCTTGGTGCCCTTGGCGTGGAAAGCTTCGGCCCCCCGTCGCTCCAACATTTCGATGGGCAAGCGTGGACGACCACGACGATTGATGCCAGCGTGAACGGGCCATTCTTCGATGGGGCGGCATGGCTCACCGGCTATGGCAGGGTCGCGAATACGCAGGCCGTCACCGGACTCTGGCACAACCAGGGTGGGCAATGGTCCAGCACCCCCTTCCCTAATCCCGTCACGAATGTGCTCAGTGCCGTCACGCTGCCCGATGGCAGCACCCTTGCCCTGGCAGTGACAGGCGAGGCCAGCGGCCCGCAAACGCCGCTCCTCCTACGCTACACGAATGGCGCGTGGCGCGTCGGGTAAACGCGCACCTAGCACGGGTGCGGCTATTCCCCATCAGACGAGCGAGCGATGTCAGCAGACGCTGGCATCGCTCGCATTTTACCGTCACGTCCTCACGCTACCGATTGCGCGGTCACGCGGGGTATCATTAGGAATGAACCATGTGGTTTCGATGCGCGTGCATCGGTGCATGCGCGTGAGCCGCACGAGAACGATGGAGGGCTGACGGATGGCGAATCCAGCGAGCGATATCGGCAAAGCATTTGGGGCCTATGACATTCGGGGCATCTACCCCACCGCGTTAAATGAAGACATCGCGTACAAGGTCGGGCGTGGCCTCGTCGTGTTTTTGGGGGCCACCGAGGTGCTGGTGGGGCGCGACATGCGCCTGTCGTCGCCCGCGCTGGCCCAGGCGGTCATGCGCGGCATCACCGACCAGGGCGCGAACGCGGTGGAGCTGGGGATGACGACCACCGACGAACTCTATTTCGCGGTCGGCAAATACAACGCCCCAGCGGGCGTGATGATCACCGCGTCGCACAACCCAGGCGACTATAATGGGCTGAAGCTCTGCCGCGAGGGTGCGATCCCGCTCAGCGACAACACGGGCGTCTTCGCCATCCGTGACATGGTCATCGCCAATGACTTCCCCACCCCTGCCGCGAAGGGTCAGGTGACGCAGCGCGATGTGCTGGCCGAATTCGTGCAACATGCGCTCTCATTCATCGACAAAGCCGCCATCGTCCCCATGAAGGTCGTCGCCGACGCGGGCAATGGGATGGCTGGGCTGCTGTTGCCGAGCGTCTTCGCCGAGTTGCCGCAATGCACGCTCTATCCGCTGTACTTCGAGCTAGACGGCCACTTCCCGCATCACCCCGCCAGCCCCATCGAGCCAGAGAACATGGCCGACCTGCAAGCGCAGGTACGCGCGACGGGCGCGGACATCGGGGTCGCCTTTGATGGCGATGCCGACCGCATGTTCATCACCGATGAGCACGGCGCATTGATCGATGGCAGCACGGTGACGGCGACGGTGGCGACGAGCCTGCTGCGCAAGCACCCCGGCTCGACCATTCTGTATAACCTGATCTCATCGCGCAGCGTGCCCGAGGCCATCGAGCGTGCGGGGGGCAAGGCGATTCGCACGCGCGTCGGTCACTCTTTCATCAAGCCCCAGATGCGGTCCGAGAACGCGATCTTTGGCGGCGAGCATTCCGGCCACTTCTATTTCCGCGACAACTTCTACGCTGATTCCGGCCTGATCGCCTTCCTCCACGTGCTAGAATTGGTCAGCCAAGAGCACACCACCGTCTCGCGCCTAGTCGCACCGTTCCAGTCGCGCTTCGCGTCAGGCGAGATCAATACCAAGGTCGCCTCGCACGCGGTGGTGGCGCAAAAGATCCAGCAGATCGAGCAGCAATTCGCCAGCGAGCCAGGCGCGCAGATCGATACGCTCGACGGCGTGTCGGTGAACTTCCCGAATTGGTGGTTCAACGTGCGCGGCTCCAACACGGAGCCATTGCTGCGCCTGAATGTGGAAGGCGATACCCGTGCGCTGATGGAGGCGGGCCGCGACCGCGCGCTGGCCATCATCCAAAGCTAGCCAGCAGCCGACGACGACACGGCCCTGGTAGGGCGACAGTCGCTGGAAC
>JBBQSR010000098.1:0-10100 GCA_038234855.1 Ktedonobacterales bacterium
GGTTTGCCCGCCGCCAGCCGCTCCTCGGGCGTCTCGATGCCGTGGTAGATGGCGTTACGCACCAGATGCAGCATCGGCGCGGAGATGTCTTCGTAGACGCCACGGTCGATTTCGGTGTCGTCGCCGTCGATGAAGAGGTCGAACTCTTTACCATACTTCACGGCGATGGCGCGGATGGCGCGGTAGAGGCGCGGCACCAGCGACGACAGTGGCACCAACCGCGCCTTGAGCAGCGAATCTTGGAAGCGCGAACTGAGGCGACCCTCGCGCAGCACGGCGACCTCCATCTCGCGCATGAGCACCTCCATCTCGGTGCTGAGCGCGTTGGCGTCGGTCGCGCTCTCGACCAGGCCGCGCGAGAGGCGGTGAAACTCGCCGTATTCGTCCATTTCGAGCGAGTCCCATTGGCGATGGTCGGGGTCGGCGGGCGCGGCGTTGGGGCCGCTGACGACGCCGCCAAACTTGGGCGGTGGCGTGGGGCGGTTGCCGCCGCCGAAGCCGTTGCGGCCATTCAGCATCATCGGCGTCTCGAACTGGCGGTCGAGCTGGGTACCGATGTCGCGGAGGCGGTCGCTGGCCAAGATGCTGTCGCGGACCATATTCGCCAGCCGCCCCATGCGTTCCTCGACGACGCTGCGGTTGACGATGATGTCGCCAAAGAGGGTCAGCAACTCATCCAACTTGCGCAGGGACAGACGGACGCTGAGGTCGGCATCGGGCCGTTCGCCTACGATGGGGGCTTCAGTGCCCGCTTCGGCTTCGTCGTCCTCCATGGCGGCGGCGATGCGCAGCGCGGGGCGTGGGATGGTAGAGGACGAGACGGCGGCGGGGGCTGGCGACGTGACGGCGGGGAGGATCACCATGGTTTCGCCCAGCAAGGTCTGGTAGCGCGGGCGCAGTGCCGCGACGATGCCGACATTGCCGCCCTGCTCACCCGTGTCGTTGTCGATGAGGGCTTCGAGGGCCTGGGAGGTGTCGAGTACCAGGCTGACGACCTCGGGGGTGATGTCGAGCGTGCCATCATTGATGCGGTCCAGCAGGTCCTCGCACAGGTGAGCGAGGTCGGCCACGGTGTCGAAGCCGGTGATGCCCGCCGCGCCCTTCAGTGTGTGCATCGCCCGGCGGATGGCGCGGATGGCCTCGGTGTCGTGGTGATTGAGTTCCAGGGCGTTCAGGCCGTCGCCGATGGTGCGCAGGTGCTCCTCGGCCTCGGCGCGGAAGACGTCGAGCATCTCTTCGCTCTGGCCGCCAGCGGTGACGACGCGGCGCGCGGGGGGGGCGGCGGGCGCGGCGGCATCCATCGTGGGCATGCCGCCGCTCATCAGCGGGTTCAGTTCGGCCAGCAGTTCGCGGCGAACCTCGATGCGCAGTTCCTGGCGCAGCCGGTGCGCCTCCTCGGCACGGATGTCGTTGGCGACCTCGGCGCGAACCTCATCTTCTAGCTCTCGGCGCAGCTCCTCGCGCACGGCGCGCTCGACCTCGGCGCGGGCACCGGGGGAAAGGTCGCCCGTGCGGCCCGTGCGCGCGGCGGGCGCGTAGGAAAACTCGGTGACGCTGGCGGTGAAGCCGCCATTGGGCGAGAGGCTGGCTGCGCCCACCACGCCACCCGCCATTTGGCTGACGGCGCTCAGGGCTTCGCCCAGATGGTCCACGGCTTCGTCCAGGGCCTCTTGGTGCATCACCATCGAGCGGGAGGCGTCTTGCAGGGATTCGGTGATGCGCTTCATGCGCGCCGTCACGACCCATAGCACCGAGAGCGGCAGGTAGCGCCGCACGTGGTCAGGGCTGGTACGCAGATCGATGCCCATCGCCTGACCCGCCCACTGTTCCAGCCGTTCCAGCGCGTCGGGCGAGCTATCGAGGAAGGTGCTCAGTTCGTTGCGCTCGCCGTCGAAGCGCCGGGCGACCTCGCGCAGGGTCGCCAGCAATTTGCTGAAGGCGGCGGCGCTCTGGCGCACGGCCTCTTCCTCGTGCTGCACGTCATGCCACAGCGGCGTCGCGCTCAGCCGCACGACGGACGCGGAAGGCGCATCTGGGGTCGGCGGCAGGACGGGGATGGCCTGGGTGGCGAGCCGCGCGGGGTCATAGGGCGGCGGCGCGGCGGGCGGCGATTGGTCGAGCCAGCCGGGGCGCGCCATCGCGGGTGGCAAGCCTGGTGATGCCGCTGGCGGCAAACCGATGGGCTGCGATGCGCCGAACGGTGTTGGTTGCTGGGGCACACCGAAAGGTGGCGACGCGCCGGGCGCTGGCTGGGGCACGCCGAAGGGCTGTGGCGCATTCGGGAAGGGTACGACCGGGGTAGGGCCAGTGCCCGAGCGCGGGGGACCACCCTGGACGGGCATGTTGGCATCGGGGGGCAGGCCTGGGCCGCCCATCGCACGCGGCGCGGGGGCGGGGCGGGCCATCGACGGATCGGTGCGGCTGCCGCGCAGGGCCATGTGGTCCGCGCGGTCCTGCGTGATGATGGTGCTGTCGTTGGCCCCCGTGCGGGCAAGCTCCATCAATTGCCGCAGCCGACCGACAGAACGGCGCAGCAGCCCCGTGGTCGCGTCGTTCAGGGGCATCGCGCCATCTAGCACGTCGCCCATGACGGTTTCCATGGCGGTGGCCACCTGGGCGATGGCGGGCAGGTCGACCATCCCCGCCGAACCGGCGATGGTGTGGACCCGCCGATAGATCTCTTCCAACGCCTCGGCATCCGCGCCGCCTTGGCGGGCGCGGTCCAGATTCATCTCGATCTCTGGCAGGTACGCTTGCAATTCCTTGAGAAAGCTTTCCAGGATTGCCGAACGGTCGAACGAGCTAGCCATCGGGGTATCACCTTTTCACGAAGGGGGTGGTGCGAGACGGGGTCAGCGTCCGGTGTAGGGCGGCAGGGGCGGGCGACCTCCGTCGTCCTCCGAGCCGTCCTGACTGGTGCTCCACGGGTCAAAGGGCGCGGGCGGCGCTTGATTGGGATTTTGGCCGTAGCCGTTGCCAGCGGGGTTCGGTTCGCTGGGCACGCGGCGGGGGAACGTCCCCGTCTGGTTGCCGTTGAAGGGCCGGTTGGTCGGGCTGAGCGGACCCTGGGGCGGCATGCCGCCGTTGCCCATCGCGCCGGTCGGGTAGTTGCCGGGGGGCAGCGCGGGCAAGGGCTGGCCCTGGCCGCCCATCTGTCCGCCGCCCATGTTGCCGCGCGGTGGCGGTGGTTGTTGCTGGGGGTAATAGCCACCCATGCGCGGGTCGGGCGGTGGCCCCATTGGTCGGCCCGTTTGCGGCGGCGGCAACTGCTGGGGCAGATTGGCTGGCAAGCGGAAGGTCGAGACGGAGGCGCGCAACTGATCGGCCAGGTCGGCGAGGAAGCTGACGTTGGTGGCGGTGTCTTGCATCATCGTGTTGGTCTGGCGGGTCAGTTCGGCGATGCGGTTCATGGCGGCGGCGACCAGCTCTGAGGTGGTGCTGCGGTCGCTGGCGGCGGTGGCGATGTCCTCGACCATGCGCGCCTGGTTTTCGACGGCGAAGTAGATCGTTTGCAGCGCGCGGCCCGCGTTGTCGGCCATGTTGGAGCCTTTGACGACCTCGACGGTGCTGTCTTCCATGGCCTGTACCACCTCTTGCGTCTCGGTCTGGATGCCCTTGACCAGGGTGACGATGCGCTTGGCGGCCTCGCCGGAACGTTCGGCCAGCAGACGGATCTCGTCGGCGACGACCGCGAAGCCGCGCCCATTCTCGCCCGCCATCGCGGACTGGATGGCGGCGTTGAGGGCCAGCAGATTGGTCTGCTCGGCCAGTTCCTCGATGATGCGCACGATGTCGCCGATCTCTTGCGACCGTTCGCCCAGGCGCTTGATCTTTTTCGCGGTGTCTTGGACGTTGTCGCGGATGAGCTGCATGCCGCTGATGGTCTGGTTCACCGCTTCCTGGCCCTCTTGCGAGCTACGCAGGGCGTCCTGCGCGGCGCTGGCGCTGAGCGTGGCGTTGCGGGCAGCGCTGAGGATGAAGGCGGCGAGTTCCTCGACCTGCTCGGAGGTCTGGGTGGTCTGGGCGAACTGCGCCTCGGAGGCGCGCGTCAGCTCAGACGCGCGCTCGAGGATGCGCCGCGTCGCCACGATGACATGCTGCGACGTGCTCTGCACGCGCCCGACGACCTTCGCCAACTCTTCGATCATATAGTTGAATGAGTCGGCCAGCACGCCGAGCGTGTCGGGTGTGACCTCGGCCTGCACGCGCAGGTCGCCCTCACCGACGGCGCTGACCTCTTGCAGCAGCTTTTCGATCTGCCCTTGCAGGGTCGCGGCGTCCAGGCCGAGGTTGCCGGGGGTTTCGCGCTGGTCCATCATGGCGTTGAAGCTGAGGGCCAGTTGAGCGAATTCGTCGTTGCCCGCCACGGTGGCGCGCACGCCGGGGGTGCCCTCTGCCACCGCCTGGGCGACGGAGGCGAGTTGCAGCGTCTGGTAACGCACGGCCTCGCGCACGCGGCTCCACGCCAAGAGCGTGATCAAGCCCAGCAGCACCGCCCCCGCGATATCAGCAATGAATAAGATCTCGTAGGAAAGCGAGAGGGGGAAGCTGAGCTTGTCGATATACCAGATCGCCACGGCCACGCCGAGCATCGCGAGCACCGGAAGGAGCGCGACGACGCCCACCATCCCATTGAATTGCGACGCGAATGCTGCGCGGCTCCGACCAGAATCGGGCCTCATGTATGGTATCCTTTCTTATCGGTCAGCTTGATAGCGATGTAAACTGTCAGCGAACAAGAGCTTTTCGACATCCATGAGAAAGATCGTGCGTTCGCCCAACTGAGCGAATGCGGTGACATAGGCCCCCAGCCAGGGTGGGGCGGTCTGGCGCACGTTGTCGCGCGCGCGGGCCGTCTCGGGGATGGGCAGGAACTCGGCGACGCCGTCTACCAGGAAGCCGATGCTCATGTCGCGGGCGGTCGCCACGACGACGCGGCTGCGCGGGGTGAGGGCCTCGGGCGGCAGGCTGAGGAAGCGGCGCAGATCCACCACCGAGGTGATGGCCCCGCGCAGATTCGCCACGCCCAGCACCCAGTCGACCGTGTTGGGCACGGGGGTGATGGCGCTGACGCGCTCGACGCCCGCGACGTGGCTGGCGCTGAGCGCGACCTCGGCCCCGGCCAAGGCGACCACGAGGAACTGTGGGCCACGCGCCGTGTCGGGGGCGGGGGGAACCACGGCTGGCATGCCACCCGTCCCCAGACCGACGCGCTGCACCAGCGCCGCTATCTCGGCGGACTGGGTAGGCACGTTGCCGCCGCCAAAGGCTCGCAAGGCCTCTTGCAGCGCGTCAGGGTTGACCCCACCGCCGCGTCCATTCTCCATCACCATTGCCCCTTTATGCCGTTATAGTACGCTGCGCACGCTGGCGAGCAGTTCATTGTCGCGGAAGGGCTTGGTCAGATAGATATCCGCGCCCTGCTGCATGCCCCAGTGGCGATCTTGGGGAGTGTTTTTGCTGCTGATCAAGATGATGGGGATCTGCCGACAGATCTCGATCTGTTTTAACCGTCGGCAGACGGCGAAGCCATTTTGCTTGGGCAAGATCACGTCCAGCACGATGCAGTTGGGCCGCTCGTGCATCGCCATCTCGATGGCGGCGTCGCCATCCATCGCCGTCACGACGTTGTAGCCTTGCGCGTGCAGCGGGGTGGCCATCAGGGTGAGGTCCGTCCAGCTATCATCGACAACCAGCACCTTGGGTGCGGTGGGGGGGTAAGGCTGCATCTTCGCTTGGCTCCTTTATGGGGCACCGCGCCGCGCTGCGCGGGCCGTGTGCGTCGGGTTAGTACGCGATGCGACGGGCGCGCTGCTGGCTCTGCTGCTGCGAGCGCACACGGCGCGGCGCGGCGGCGAGGTGGCGGCGCACGGTCTGCACCAGATCGTTCGAGTCAAAGGGTTTGGTCAGGTATTCGCTCGACCCAGCCAGGCGTCCGCGCATCTTGTCAAAGAGGCCGTCGCGCCCGCTGAGCATGATGATGGGGGTTTCACGGAAATCAGGATTTTTGCGCACGATTTGGCAGATGTGGTAGCCGTCCATGTGGGGCAGATTGATATCGAGCAAAATGAGATCGGGCAGATAGTCTGAGACGGCGGCGAGCGCGCCGAGGCCATCGTTGGCGGCGATGACGTTCATGCCGTCGCGCTGCAAGGTCAACTGCACGATCTTGCGGACGGTGGGGCTGTCGTCCACGATCAAGATGATCGGTTCATTCATGGGGGCTTCCTCTTCCGAATGTATCCTCACGGGCGCGCCGGGCGGGCGGGCACCTAGGGCTGCTGGCGACGTTGTTGGTTGCTGACGCGGCGGACGCGCTGACGCTCCATTTCCGCGTCGACCTCTTGCGCGAAGGTTTCCCACAATTCATTTAATCGGCGGCTGGCACGCGTTGGGCCAATCTCATCCGCGATGACCATCTGAAAAGTACTATTCATCAACTGATGAAAGGCTTGGACGGCATCCCAGTAAAAGGTTTCCAGTTGGTCGCCGCGCACCAGTTTGTTGAGGTCCATCAATTCGTGATAGTCGAGTTCGCCGTCGTGAAACGTCACGGCCTCGACGATCTGATGGTCGCGCTGGGCACGGCGCAGCAGGGGCAGGAAGTGCGTTTCCAGGTAGCCATAGAGGTCTTCGTTGCTGACGGTTTTGCCACGGAGGGCACGGGCATAGTTGCTGTGGTGCGACAGCAGCTTGTTGATGCAGGTGCCCATGGTGTGGATGAGCATTTGCAGCCGCTGCTCGGGGGTCATGCGGTTGTCGTGTTTCAGTTGGCCCCGGCTGACGGTCAGGGCGTTGGTCAGGCTTTGTTCCAGCTTGCGCTCAAGTTGGTCATTGACGACCTCGACCAGGTGCATGTTTACCAGCCGCTCGACGCTGTGGGCGACCTGTGCTTCGTTGGTCAGCAGCCCATAGGCGATGGCGAAGACGGGGTTTTGCCCATTGGCGAGGAAGAGCACGCCGATCTCATCGCGCGACAGGCTCAGCGATGAGATGTCGCCGCCAAACTCAGGAAGCCAGCGCGGCGTGCTGGCGCGTGTGAGGTCGGGGATGGTGACTTTGGTCCATTCATCGACGATGCGAATGGCTTCGAGCAAGACGTGGTCGACGCTGAGCGGCGTCATGCTCGTTTCGACGACGTTGACGTGCACATGAAACTCGAAGGTGCCGCGCTGCCAGCGCATGGCCCGCGCGATCTCTTGGATGATGGCGAACTCCATGCGCTGCTGCGCTTCGGCGGGGCTGATGAGGTTGCGTTCGACGAGGGCGGTGATGACATAGGGCAAATGGGTGCCGACCGCGTCATGAATCTCGACCGCGTCTTTGCGATGGATGCGGCGCATCAGGCGCAGCAATTCGAGGAGGTCGATGGGGGCGGGGTCGCTAGAGTTGAGGGCGACGATGTTGCCTTTTTTCAGGTAGATGTCGAGACGTTCGCGCACGGTGCGGCCATCGGCGGCATCGTGGGTGGCGGCGACGCTGAGTTGGCCGGTCTTGCTGCCCAGCGCTAACATCTTCAGTGTCGCCTGCAAGCCGAGCGTTTCGAGGTCGCCACCAATGATTCTGCCTTGCTCTTGTTGCTGATTCGTCATCGCCCTGCCTCGCTAACCGCCTCATCTGCTGTGCATCAGGTCGGTTTCCACTGAGTTCAGTTTTCTATTCTACCACACTCGCTCAGGCAAGCCAAGAGGCAGGTTTCTGGGGGGGTGATAGCGAGTGGGTCAGACACGGTGAGGCCAAGGGCACGGGTTGGGACGCGACACGCAGGATGCGACGGGGCGAGGCGCAACGGAAAGCAGGCATGCGACGGGCAGGGTCGAGCACGGTCTTGTTATCTCATTTTTTAGCTCATCTTGATCGCATGGCATCGGTGATGCGTTCACCCTGGGGCAGTAGCACCGCAGCGTGCACGGGCCACCCGCAGCATCGCTGTTCTTTTCAAGCGGATCGGGAGAGGAGCACCACTGATGACGAACCAAAACACGATGAATGGCACGACCAGCCAGGGCATGTCGAAATCAGATCTCGCTGCCACGGCGCAGCAGAGCGCGCAAGACGCCAAGCAACAGGTGCAACAGACGGCGCAGTCGATGCAAGCCCAGGCGCGCGACGCCGCCAACGCGCAGATCGCGCAAGCCTCGCACGGGCTGAATGAATTCGCGCAGTCGGTGCGTGAATTTGGGCAAGACCTGCGGGGCCGCAACCAGGGCATGATGGCCCAAGTCACCGAACAGGCAGCAGGGCAGATCGAGCGCGCGGCGGGCTATATGCAGCGCGACATCGGCCAGATGTCCGAAGATGTCAGCAGCTATGCGACACGCCAGCCGGTCGTCTTCTTGGCGGGGGCCTTTATGCTCGGCTTGCTGGGCGCGCGCTTCCTGAAAAGCACGGGGAATGGTGGCACGAATAATCAGCCACCGCGCCTCCCCGCTGCCGCTCCCTATGACCGCTCGCGCTATGGCTACGCGGGCGACATGCGCGGCGGGGCCTACCCGACCTCCATCGGCACGCTGCCCCCCACCACGGACGACATGACAACGGATTACCCACCCACGTCGGGCAACGGCGTTTTATAGCAAGGGAGCGTGAGGGCAATGCAGGTGCAACAGCAAGAAGATCGCTCCCTGGGCGATCTGTTTACGGAACTCAGCCAGGAATTTAGCCAACTGGTGCGCCACGAGGTGAATCTGGCGAAGACTGAGGTCACGGAAAAGGCCAGCGCGGCGGGCAAAGACGTCGGCTTCATGGCGGCGGGCGGCGCGGTGGCCTACATCGGGCTGATGGCGGTGGTGGCGGGGATCATCATCGCGCTCGGGCACGCCATCCCATTGTGGCTGTCGGCGGTGGTGGTCGGGCTAGTGGTGGCGGGGGCGGGCTACTTCCTGGTGCAGCGTGGTATGACCGCGCTCAAGGCCACCAGCCTCGTCCCCGAGCAGACGATCGAGACGCTGAAGGAGGATGCCACATGGATGCGCGAACAGACCCACTAGATGCTGGACGTGACATGGCGCGCCGCGATCTGGGTGAGGTGACGCACGTGCCACAGACGGGCATCGGCCTCGGCGGCGGACGCGACCCGCTGGAGCGCGAGGCCCTGACGACCGAGACGCAGACGAGCCGCGACGATGCGGAGGGCAACGACGCCCCCCAGCCGTCCGACGAGCCGGGGGCACTCCGTCACGACATCGCTCAGACGCGCGAGAGCATGAGCCGGACGATCGACGCCATCCAAGAGCGGCTGTCGCCGCAACGCATCGTCAACGAGGCCAAGGAAACCGTCAAAGATACCGTCCGTGAGGCGACTGAGTCGGTCAAAGACAGTGTAAGAGAAGCAACGGTAGGAAGGGTGCAGGATATGGCGACGACCATTCGCGACTCCGCTTCGGATGCGGGCAATTCCGTGATGGACACGATTCGGCAAAATCCCATTCCGGCGGCGATGGCGGGCCTGGGGTTGGGGTGGCTCTTTTATCGTGCCATGCAGCGACCCGCCCCGACGCGTCGCACCTATGTCGCGCCGCCCGCTGGTTACGCGCGTGACGGTTATGCCTATGGATACCGCGACACGGCTGGCTATGGGACGACGCGCCCCGCCTACACCAGCGCGGGCACCGCTGACCAGCCGGGCACCGGCGACCGCGTGGGTGATGTCGCGCTGGGTGCGCGGTAAAAGATCGGCGACCTCACCGGGCAGGTCAGCGACCGCGTCGGCCAGATCGGCGGGCAGGTGCAGGACCGCGCTGGGGAACTGAGCGACCGCATGCAAACGGGAGCCGTGCAGACGCGCGATTGGTTCGGCGGCATGATGCAGGAAAACCCCCTCGTGATGGGTCTGGCGGCGGTGGCCGTCGGCGCTGCCGTGGGCTTCGCCATCAAGGCGACGCCGCAAGAGAATCGCCTGATGGGCGAGGCGCACGACAACCTGCTGCACAAAGCGCAGGACGCTGCGCAAGACACCGCCCAAAAGGTGCAGCAGGTCGCCAAACGCGCGACCGAAACCGCCAAGGACGAAGCGCAACGCCAAGGTCTCGTCAACCAAAACTAGGCCGACCGCGTCGCTCGGCAAGCGCCCGCACGATCCCATTGAGAGGGATCGTGCG
>JBBQSR010000099.1:0-10096 GCA_038234855.1 Ktedonobacterales bacterium
GCCGCAGCTTGTCCAATTCGTCGTCATCTTCTGCGTCGGGAGCCAGGAGGCTGATATAGATGGTATCAGCGTTGGCATCCACGATGAAGGGCGTCTCCTGGTCGTATCTCTTCCGCAACGATTACGTCATGATTTTGCTGCGCAAGGCTCCCCTTGGGCGGCTGCTCGGCTCCGTGCGGCTCTCAGCGAAGCTGTTGTGGCAGTTCGGCCCCCAAGTGGCACTCGATGGGGTGCGGCAGATGATTCGTGAGATGTGGAGCGATGCCCAGGCATTCTATGCCCTCACCTTCCGCTTATCTCAGTTGCATTTGGCGGTGGATGTCGCTAACTTCGCCCCCAGTCCGGCGGATCTGGATCGGGTGTTGACGCATTCCAAGGTCAAGGCGGTGCATGTCCCCTCGGTCGATGATGAGGGGGCCGATTTCCCCGCCGTTGGCTCATTAGAAGAGTATCTGGATGATGTCCCCGATGACTGGGACGGCTTGCCCCTGGATTTCTACCTTGACCACGACGAGATCGCCGATCTCGATGATGTGGATGACGACGACGAGGAAGAAGAAGATTTGGGCGACGAACAACATGCCGACGACGAGGGGGCGACGGTGTATCTCTATGGCAAGCGGGCCTCGGGGTTCACCTTTTCGCCGGGGTCGCCGCTCTCGGCGGCTTGGTACAACAAAGAATTAGAGGAGCGCACCTCGGGCAAGGTGTGGATGCGCGAGATCCATCAGGCGGGGGGCTGGCAGCCGCATATGCCGCTCTTTCGGATCGAACTGCGCTTCATGCGACCCATCATGCGCGAGATGCAGAATACGCTCGGGAAAGAGGCGGGGGCGTGGCTCGATGACCCGTGGCAAGCCATCCAGCACTATCACGACTTCTGGGCGTATGGGGTGGGGTTACCTCCGGAGCATGACCTGGCTCCCGATGTGACGCATCGGGGGTGGATGCGGCTTACGTTGCCCCAGTCAAAGGATAAGACGCGGGGACGATGGCCGACCGATCCCATTTGGCACATCATCCAGCGGGCAGATTTCGGGCTGTACACGCCGCCTCAGGCGTTGTCGCGCAGCAAGTTGATTGTGCATGATGCGGTGGCCATTGATGCCGAAATCTACGGGCTGCTGCGGCTACGCTCGGTGCTGCATGGGCGGCATGAAGAGATGACGCTCACCCTCTCGCAAGAGTTGCGCGCTTTTGCGAACGAAATGGAGGATTGGGACGAAACCAAGAACCGCGATTATACCGAAGAGGTACGGGAAAAGGCACGTTCGTTGGGTCGTGGCGTGCCGCTGATGCCAGCAAACTTGCTTCCGCCAAAGAAGCCCTATCAACGCAAGCGCAAGAAGAAACAAAGCAAGCCTTACCTAAACTGTTGCTTACCATTGAAGAGGCCGCGAAAGCGCTCAGTGTTAGTCGCGCGTTTTTTTACCCTTTGGTGATGCGGGGTGAGATTCAAAGCGTGAAAATCGAGACAGCGCGGCGTATTCCGTGGGAGTCCTTACAGGCATACGTTCGCAAGTTGATCGATGAACAAGAGAAGCATTAGGAGGGTGGCAACAATGGCACGTAAACGCGGAAACAACGAGGGGACAATTTTCAAGCGTGCAGATGGACGCTATGAAGCTCGAATAAGTCTCACAGATGGGAAGCGCAAGAGTTTCTATGGAGAAACTCGGCAAGAAGCATCAGATAAGCTAAATGATGCTTTGCAAAATCAACGTCGTGGTCTAGTTCCTATGGATGCTCGCCAGACTATCCAACAGTTTCTAAAGTTTTGGATTGAAGTTAAGACGCACAAACTGCGTGAGAGTACGATCATTCGGTATCAGGCTCATATTAAGCATCTTAACGATGGCATAGGAGGGGTCGCATTAAGTAAGCTAACTCCGCAAAAGTTACAAGTTTTCTATAATAAAGCCATTGAGGACGGCTTTTCTTCGGGAGAGGTACATGATATGCATGCCCTTCTTAAATCAGCTTTAGACTACGCTGTAGAGATGGAATATATTCATGCAAATCCCGCTAGAAAGGCACGGGCAGCAAGTAAGCCACATCATGAAATGGCAACCCTCAACGAAGAACAAGTCAAGATTTTTCTTGATCAAATTCGTGGGCATCGACTAGAGGCGTTATTTATCTTAGCTGTAACAACAGGAATGAGAAAAGGGGAGTTGCTGGCGCTTCATTGGAAAGAAGTAGATATTTCCAAGAAAAAGCTTTCTGTTCGCTATAATCTGCAAATGGTTACGAGGGAGCGGGGTAATTATCGGATTGCAGATACGAAGACATCTTATTCCCGTCGTACTATTGCGCTCACAGCAACGGCGATTCGAGCGCTACAAGAACGTCGCAAAGCTCATGACGAAGAATTAGCACAAAATGGGGCAGACTGGAATAAGGAGGGGTTAGTCTTTCCCCGTCTTGATGGGCAATGGATGTATCCTTCAACGTTACGAAGGACGCATTTTCACCCATTGATGCGAAAAGCAGGGCTACCATTGATACGATTTCACGATTTGCGGCACACGGCAGCAACGCTGTTGTTAGGGCATGGTGTCAATCCTAAAATTGTGAGCGAGATGCTTGGGCATTCTTCGGTATCCATTACTTTGGATATCTATTCACATGTCATGCCCCATATGCAGCAGATTGCGGTAGAAACGATGGAAGGGATTTTTGGCGAAAATCCATAATTGTCTATGTGGGTTGTGGTCAAAATTGTGGTCAATTCACAAAACAAGGGGCATGAGATGTGCATTTAAGCCATTTTATCGCCCTTTGTTCTTGATAGTCCCATTCCAGCGCGACGTGGTGGCCGGTGTCGCGTGCCTCTTTGGCGACGGCCCACAGCGTCGCCGCGCCATTCGCGCTGCACGTGCCCTTGGCGATCATGTCGCGCGTCAGCGTCACCATGTGCGCCTGGGTCGGGGCACGTCCCTCGACGCACGCCAGGCAGACCTCCAGCGCCGTTTGCGTGCAGGTGCCGGTATACACCATCCCGCTCATCGGATCTTTCGCGAACTCCGAGATGTGCCCCGCATGGGCCAATACCATTTGTGTCATTGCCGTTCCTCCCGCGCTGTGTGTTCCTTCTCATTATCGCTCATCCTGTGCAATGAAAGAGGGGGAATTTTTGGGGAGATAGTTGCTTCTGATCGGCAATATCTCAGGGAGTCGTGTAGACCAGGGTGAAAGTGGCCGGGGCATCTTGCAACGTCAGGGTGTTACCAACCAGATGATAATGTGCCACCTGATCGAGCAGCGGGAAATAGAGCGCGTCTTCGGTTGAAGGCGCTACACCATTGCGAGGGGGGCAATATTTGCGCGTCACACCGTCGTTTCGCAGGGAGAGGCGATCAGCATCGATGACATATGGTCCATAGCCGCTGTTACAAAAACCGCCCAGATCGACACGATGCACGGTGGGGTGAAACGTGAGGTAGCCACCGACGTTGTTTGCATGCGCCACGCCATTCACGGTGTAATGGGTCAAATGCCAGGAGTGCTGGGTGACGTAGGCAGGCACAAGATAAAAGCGGTTGACAAGCACCGCCACCAGAACGACGAACACGAGGACGCCACCCACCACTAACGACCAGCGTAGCCAATGCTTGCGCATATACCCCCCCTGTTGATGCGAGTTGAACCGCCGTCCATGACGAATGCGACATCATGAAAGGTACGTCATAGCGTGGGCGGATCTCACCTCGGCGATGCAGGCAAGCCGCGTCCTCACTTGGGGGGTTGCAGCAGACCCTTGCGCAGGGCGAAGCGCACCAGTTCCGAGCGGTGGTGCAGGTTCAGCTTTTGCATCAGGCGCGAGCGGTAGGTTTCGACCGTCTTGGGGCTGAGGATCAGTTGGTCGGCGATCTCTTGGCTGGAATAACCCTCAGCAGTGAATTTCAGCACCTCTTTTTCGCGCTCGCTCAGCTTGTCATACTCGTCGTGCTCCTCTTCGTTGCCACCTTCCAGGTAGCGCGACAGCAGCAGCCGCGTCGCGGAAGGGTACAGGAAGACATTACCCGCGATGACCGTGCGGATGGCCTCGAAGAGGTCCGAATCGACGCCCTGCTTCAGCACATAGCCCGAGCCGCCATCCTCCAACACCTTGAAGAGGTACTCGGCCTCGGCGTGCATCGTCAGCACCAGCATCTTGCTGGGCAGCGCCAGATCGCGGATGCGCTGCATCGCTTCCAGGCCATCCATGCGCGGCATCGCCAGATCCATGATGATGACGTCGGGCTTCAGTTCTTTGGCGCGCTCGATAGCCTCGATGCCGTCGCTGGCCTCGCCCACCACGCGCATGTCGGGCTGCGCGTCGATCAACGTGCGCAGCCCGGCCCGCAAGATCGGGTGGTCATCGGCCAACAAGATGCGCGTCGGCGGGGACGGCGGCAAGGTCGGGGTGGGCTGGTCCATGGGGTGCCTCCAAGGGATTGCGCGGGATGATGACGTGGATGGTGGTGCCGTTGCCGGGCGTGGCGGTAATGGCATAGGTGCCGTTGAGCAAGCGCACGCGCTCCTCCATGCCAAAGAGGCCCAGGCCGGGGCCTTCCTTGCGGCGCTCTTGCTGGTGGGCGGCATTCACGTCGAAGCCGCGTCCATCGTCGCGTACATCGAGCGCCAGCATGCTGCCAAAGACGCGCAGGGTAATGGTGACGGCGTGTGCCTCGGCGTGCTTGGCGACGTTCGTCAGCGATTCCTGCACCACGCGGTAGAGCGCGGTGGCCCGCTCGATATCCATCGCCAGCGGTCCCTCGGGCAGGTCGGCGGTGACGGCGATGCGCGTCTGGTCGGCGAAGTCGCGTGCCAGCGTCCGCAGCGCGGGGATGAGGCCGAGCTGATCCAGCGCAGGGGGCCGCAGCGCCAGCGCCAGCCGCCGCACCTGGTCGATGGTGTCGGCCACGGCGGCCCGCAGGTCGCTCAGTTCGCCGCGCACCGCCTCGGCGGTGGGCTGCGCCTCGATGATCTTGAGCCGCACCAACAGCAGCGTCAGCGCCTGGCCGATCTGGTCGTGCAGTTCACGGGCGATGCGGGCGCGCTCGTCCTCTTGCGCGCGGATGACGCTGGCCGACAGATCCTCCACCCGTTCCTGGTAGCGTTGCACATGGTCGAGCATCTCATTCAACGTCTCTGAGATGCTGGCGAGGTTCTGGTCGGCCAGGGGCGACGCGGGCACGCGCGCCGCGAAGTCGCCGCTTTCCAGGGCGTCGACCGTGCATTGCAGGTCGCGCAGCGGGCGCATGGCGGTGTGCAGAAGCAGGGTATTGAGCGTGATGGTCAGCGCCACCCCCACGATGGTAAAGGGCACCGCCAGCCACGTCCCCGCTGTCTCGTAGTGCCGCTCGAGCCGCAGCGTGATGGCGGTGCCCGCGAAGGCCCCGAGCGTCACCAACAGCGAATTGCCGATGAGCAATTTATAGAAAAGGGGGATGCGCAGCAAGCGCACCACCACGCGCCGCACCGATGGCATCAGCGCGTCTGAGGGGGAATTCGAGAGAGCCGACATGGTGTGTCCTCCGGCGTGGGCTGCGGCGTCGTCGTGCCGTCCTGCCCTTCATAGTATAGCGCAAGCGAGGCCGTCCCTGGGGAACAGCCGGACCCCGCCAGCAAGCAACGAGGATGTGCTATGCTAGGGCATATGCCGAATGCGTCTGCCTCGCCTGCCCGAAAAATGGGCGACGGGCACGTTTGATAGAGCGATGCGGGCGGTACGTGGAACCGTCACTACTCCAAGGAGCAAGCACGACGATGGACGATTTGACGGGGCGACGGCTGGGGTCGTGTGTGATCATCCGCCATCTGCGCAGCGGCGGCATGGGCGACATCTACCTGGCGAATCAGCCCGACCTGGGGCGGCAGGTCGCGGTGAAGGTCATCCGGCCTGACCTGGGCGCGACCATCGTCGGTGATTCCATCGCCGACTTCCTGCGCGAGGCGCGGGCGGTGGCGGCGCTAGAGCACCCGCACATCTTGCCGATCTACGACTTTGGCGAGGTCGACGGGTTGCCATACCTGGTGATGCAATACGTGCCCACCGGCTCGCTGGCCGACCTGATGGGCGCACGCGCGACGCCGGGCTTCACCCTGCCGCTAACACCGGATCTGGCGGCCACCATCATCACCCAGACGGCGGCGGCGCTGCAATATGCCCACGACCGCGACGTGATGCACCTGGACGTGAAGCCGCACAATATGCTGATGCGCCTGCTAGGCGCGCCGAGCGACCCAAAGGGCGCGCCACAGCCACACGTGCTGCTGGCCGATTTCGGGTTGGCCCGCACGGCCAGCCTCACTGGCTCGGGCACCCCGGCCTCGGGCACGCCGCTCTACGCCGCGCCCGAGCAGTTCGCGGGGGCCGCCGTGCCCGCCTCGGACCAGTACGCGCTGGCGGGCGTCGCCTTCCAGTTGCTGACCGGATCGCCGCTTTTCAGTGGCAGCCTGGCCGAGCTGCTGCACCAGCACCAATCCGCGCCACCGCCGCTCGCCTCGGTGCTGAATCCGCACCTGCCCCTCGTCGTAAACGCCATCTTTGCCCGCGCGCTGGCGAAGGAGCCATATAACCGCTATCCCCGCATCGAGATCTTCGCGCAGCAGTTGAGCGCGGCGCTGCACACCGCCACCGGGGCCGACACGCTCATGGCCGCGCCGCTGCCCGTCCCGCCCAGGGCACCGATGCACATGCCGGATCAGTCCTTCGCGCCGGGGGCGTGGGTCGCGTCGGGGGGCGACACCGCGCTCGATAACGCCGCCACGGTGGATGCCGCGTACCCTGGCAAAGCCCCACCGAACCGCGCCCCCGCGCCGATGAATCGCCCGCCGACGCCGTGGAACGCCGCGCCCCTCCCTGTGGCCAAACCCCCGCGACCCCAGCGGACGGGCGGCTCGGCGAATCGGCTGCTGCTCATCGTCGCTGCGTTGCTCATCGTGGCGTCGCTCACCATCGCGGGGGTCATCTTGTTACCGCCCCTCTTCACCACTACCGTCGTCGTGAAACGGGTGCCCGCGCCCTCGGTCTGCGCAAGTGTGCCGAAGTTCAAGGCCGCTAATGCTGGGGCCGCCAACGCGGGTGCGCCCTTCGCGGATGTGCCCTTCCCCACGGGGTCGCTCAGCTATGGCGGCGGCACGACGACCGTGAACGGTAAAAGCGTGCGTGTGCTGCACGCCTGCTCGCCCAGCCTCACCGATGCCGCCGCGCACACCTTCTTCTCGGGTAACATGCCCGCGAAGGGCTGGACCGTGTCGAGCAGCTTCCCCGTGAATAATGACGGCCAATGCGGCGACGCGTATTGCTGGACCAAGGGCGGCCACTTCGTCGGCCTCGACACCCCGACGAATGGCAGCGGCTACGTCGTCTATGATCTGCGGCTGGTGCTATGATGCATCGCTACAGCACGCGCACGATGACCTCCGCGAAGCGGGCAACCGCCTCGGGGAGGGTCGTGGTATAGAGGGCAGGTTCGATCAATTCCAGCTCCATCAGGTGCAATCGGTCATCGAGCATGACGCCATCGACCCGCGCGTACAGCGGTGGCTGCGGGCTGGCGGCGAGGATGTCGTGTGCCTGGGCGACCAGTGCCGCGTCTGCCTCCACGACGGTGCTATGCCCGCCATGCTCCTCTTGCACGCGAAAGTCCCCGGCGCGCGGTTGCTTGAGCAGCGCATGGCTGAACGCGCCGTCGAAAAAGACCAGTGACCACTCGCCCGCCGTCACGACCTGGGGCAAGAAGGGCTGCACCAGCAATCCGCTGGTCTGCGTCTGTGCCCGAAAAGCGTCTTGCTTGGCGGTCGCCTCCGCACGACTGACGCGCCAGGTGCCGTGCGCGGTGGCGGAAACGCGCGGTTTGACCACCGCCGCTTCCCAACCCTGCGCGTCCATGAGGTCGGCGAGCGCGACCGTGGTGCCCTGCTCGACCCAAACGGTCGGCACCGTCGCAACACCGCGCGCGGCCAATTCACGCAGATAGACCTTATCCATGTTCCAGCGCACCAAGGCGGGGGGATTCCAGATGCGCGTGCCTGCCGCCACGCGCGCGTCCAGCCAGGCACGAAACGCGGCGGGCTGCCGATGATAGTCCCAGCAAGACCGGATGACGACCAGATCGAACGCGTCCCATGGCGTCGCGGGGTCGTCCCAGATCGCCGCATGTGCCTGCATGCCCAAGGCGCTCAGGCGGTCGCGTAACAACCGATCTTCGGTGGTGAGGGTGGCGTAGTCGCGGCTGGTAGCGAGGGCGATCTGTGGCATGTCATGCTCCTTTCTTGTGCGATCGTGACGGTGATTACTCCCCATGTCTAGAAGGCCTGATCTGTACACAGAGAACTCAGGGTGGTAGGTGGGAAGCCAAACGGACGCCCTAAACGATAGCCAGTTATACAGCAAGGGATCGCTCTATCAAAGAACGATCCCTTGTGATATGAGCCGAGCCTTTACTTCACCGCCAGCGTCAGGAAGCCGAAGAGGTCCAGCGCGCCCATCTTGCCAGCGTTCAGTAGCGGCTGAATGAAGACCGTCGCCGCCAAGATGCCGATGACGCTGACCGTCAGCGCCGCCGTCAGCGCGGGGGAAACGCGCAAGCGGTCCTCGCGCGGGGGTGGCGCGACGAAGATGCGATACACCACTCCGGCGTAATACACCAGCGAGATGACGCTATTCAGCAACGCGATGATCACGATGAAGGGCAGGAAGCCGCCCCCCTGCCACGCGGTGATGAAGATGAAGATCTTGCTGATGGCCCCAGCGAAGGGTGGGATGCCCGCCAATGACAGCAAGCACAGCGACATCCCCACGGCTAGCGCGGGGCTGCGGCGCACCAGGCCATCGAAGTCGCGCACGCGTTCGCCGCCCGTCGCGTTCGCCAGCGCGATGATGCCTGCGAAGGCACCGATGTTGGTGATGACATAGACCGCCAGGAAGACGAGCATCGCCGAATTCGTCGAGGCCGACGCGCTGCTGGGGTTGAAGGCCATCGCCGTGAATCCGACGAGGATGTACCCCGCCTGCGCGATGCTGGAATACGCCATCATGCGCTTGATGTCGGTCTGGGCGATGGCGACGACGTTGCCGAGCGTCATCGACAGCACGGCGGCGACGCCGATCAGCCCCCACAGGTAGAACGAGCTGGCCTGGAACAAGCCGCCATCCACAAAGACGCGGATGAGCGCGGCGAAACCCGCCGTCTTGGACGCGATGGAAAAGAACAGCGTGGCGGGCGTCGGCGCGCCCTGGTAGATATCCGGTGCCCACATATGGAACGGCACTGCCGAGATCTTGAAGCCAAAGCCCGCGAAGATGAAGACCTCCGCGATCAGCAGCACCAAGGAATCTGGTCCCTTGCCGATGGTGGTGAGGGCACGCGCGATCTCGCCCAGGTCGGTCGAGCCGGTCGTGCCATACAACAGCGCCATGCCATACAGCAGGATCGCTGACGACATCGCGCCCAGCAGCACATACTTGATGCTGGCCTCCGAGGAGCGCGACGCCGACCCGGCATCGCCCGGCACGTTGTTACGCAGCATCCCGGCCATGACGTAGAGGGGGAAGCTGGTCAGTTCCAGCGCGATGTAGATCGTGATCAGTTCGCCGGTGCTGGCCATCAGCATCGCGCCGACCAGGGCAAAGAGCATCAGCGCGTAAAACTCGCCCGCGTTCTTCATGTAGAGGCGCACGTAGTCATACGACGCCAGCACCGTCCCCGCACCGATGAGGATGAAGAGGAAGTCGAAGAACAGCGCATAGTTGTCGACGCGCAGCATGCCGTAGAAACCGCTGATGGGCCGTCCACTCCACATGCCAATGTAGGTGGCAAAGCCTGCTGGGATCGCCAACCCCGCAATGGAGACGATGCTGATGATCGATTTGCGCTTCACCACGAAGTCGAGCACCAACACCAGCAGCGCCAGCCCCGTCATCGCAATTTCTGGCGAGAGGAGCTTGATATCATCTATTCCAATGTTCATGACTATGAAGCTCCTCTAGTGGTTGAGGGCACTTGTGGTGCCCCCGACCGTTTGCATGATGTTGTGCAGGCTGGGTTGCAGCAGATCCAGCAAGAAGGTGGGGTAGATGCCGACGAAGACGACCACCACGCCG
>JBBQSR010000100.1:0-10048 GCA_038234855.1 Ktedonobacterales bacterium
GATGGGGCCAAAACGTGGCAACAGATCCAGCTTCCCGGCGGCGAAGACACGACGGTGCAAATCACCACGGTCTTGTGGGCGGGCCAAGGATTACTCGTCGCGGCACAGCACCCCATGCCAGGCGCGGAGGCGATCGTCGTACCTAAGTTTCAAGTGGCGTATAGCGCCGACGCGACGACGCTCCGTTGGCTCGACCAATCCCAGTTTTACGCCACCCTTGGCATGCAGATGCGGCTGTCCGAGATCGCGACATTTGGGCCAACGCTCGCAATGCAATTCGTCACCGATGAGAGTTGTGGAGGTCGGCCTGGATGCACCACAGTCATGCACAGCAACGATGGGGGGGCCACATGGGAGCGATTTACGCCCAAGGGCCTCGTACCCAACGCCCCCCAATCCTTCGCGACCGCTGATGGTACAACGCTCCTAGGCATTGTGTACGTTTACAACTCGGCGACGTCTCAGTCTTTCCTCGTCATATCAACCGATGCGGGGCGCACCTGGGCAGCGTTCACCCCAGCCCTCCCCACCAGTCAGGCTCACACCGAACCGACCCTCGTTCGCACCCCTGATGGCACCTTCTTGGTGAATGCGCTGGAATTTTCCACGAATGATGCGAGCGCGGTGCGCAGGGTCTATCGGCTCGACCAGGGCACGAAGGCATGGCGGCAACTTTTCAGCGACACGCATGTCGAGTCACTCGCGGCGGTTTCGGTCGATCTGGCGGGGCATCCGGTCGCGCTGTGGAGTGTGCATCTGAGAGGCGCGCCGGGGTATCCGGGTGATATCCAAACAGGCGACATCCTCTACCATGCCGCTACCTGACGAAGGGCGGGCGGCGGCCCGTGCCGTCTACGCTTACCCTTGCGGCGCGCTGAGGGCTGGCGGGAACTCAATGTCACGATAGATCGCAGCGACCGTAATGGTCACATCGATGCTAGCGAGCGTCAGCGTGTCCCCTAGCCCATACGATGCGAATTGCCAGAACGGCTCTGCGCGGCGATAGAGTTCCACGCGCGGCTCATCGCTGCTGACCAGCACGAATTCTTGGATGCTCGGGCAAGCGCGATAAAAATCGTTCTTTTGCGTGCGGTCAAAGTTCGCCGTACTGGGCGACAGCACCTCAACGACTACAGGCGGCGAATGAAGGATATCCCCATTGGCCCAATCTTCGCGGTCGCAACTGATCGTCAAATCGGGATGGAAATAGCGGGCAGCGGAGACCTGCACACGGACATCCGAGTTGAACGCGCGGCAATCCGTACCACGTAATGCGCTTCCAATGTCGATCGCTATATTCATGGCGATAGCAGAGTGTACATTTGTGCCGCCCGCCATCATATGGATTTGGCCATCATAGTATTCGTATTTATGCTCGGGGTCATCGCGGTCGAGCCGCAGATATGCCTCGACGGTTAAGCGTCTCGGGGGCAGTTCTGCGGCCATTGGGTGCACCTCGCGCATCATCATTCTGCCAGCATCATACCACGGCGGGGTCTTCGGCCAGGAAGGCCAGCACCTCGCGGTTATAGTCCGCCGCGCGTTCCACGATGGGGATGTGCCCCGTCGCGGGGTAGAGGATCAGCCGCGCGCCGGGGATGTGCCCAGCCAGATAGCGGCCATTCGCGACGGGGATGAGCGGGTCGACCTCGCCATGCACCACCAGCGTCGGCACCGCGATCTGGCTGAGGCGCGTAGCAGCATCATGCTTTAGGCACGCGTTGAGTTGGCGGCGATAGGCCTGGGATGACTGGGGGCGATAGCGGGCGATCTCGGCGATGTTTTCCCACTCGTCAGGGTGGGCGGCGCAGTAACCGGGGGCCATGATCAGGTTATAGGTCTGCTTCGCCAGCTTGCCGGGATCGCGGCGACCCAGTCGCGGCATCACCAGCATCGCTTGCATGCGCAACCCCGCGCCGACGTGCGTCTTGCCGCCCGCGCTGGTCGAGGTCAACACGAGCTTCTCGACCATTTCAGGGTGGCGCAACGTCAGTTCCAGGCCGATGAAGCCGCCCATCGAGATGCCCACGACGGCGGCGCGGCTGATGCCCAGGGCCGTCAGCACGGCGGCGGCGTCATCAGCCTGGTCGGCGGTGGTGTAAGGTGCCGTCGCCAGGTCGCTATCACCCACGTCGCGGTGGTCGATGGCGATGGTGCGATAGCGTTCACCAAAGGCGGCCATCTGGCGGTGCCAGCCCTGGCGCTTGGCAGCTAGCCCCGTCAGCAGCAAGACGGTGCCCTGTGGCGACGCGGGCGCGACCTCTTCATAGGCGATCTTGCGGCCCGCGACGATGACGAACTGTGGCGGATTGAATTGCATAGGGGAAACACTCCTCGCTGAGTTAGCCGCCCATCTTGGGCAGCGCGAAGGGGGCGAAGCGCCGCAGCCAATACGCCACGCGCGGCACGGCACCTGGGAAGACCTCGCGGCGTTGGCGGCGAATCCCGCGCAGTAATTGTTCTACCACGAAATCGGGGGAATAGAGGATGCGGTCGGGGAGCTGCGTGCGCGTCGCGCTGCCATGGTGCGGCGAATCGAGGATGGCGGTGCGCGCGAAGAAGGGATAGATATTCGTGGTGTGGATGTGGTGCGACGCCAGTTCGTTGCCCAGGGCCTCGCCGAAGCCGCGCAACCCAAACTTCGCGGTGCTATAGGGCACGATGCTGGGCGTGCCGGTGATGCCTGCCAGCGACGAGACATTCACGATGTAGCCACTTCGCCGCGCCATCATCGCGGGCAAGAAGCGATAGGTCAGCCGCATCGGGGCCAGCAGATTGATCGCCATCAGCTTTTCCCAGGCATCCTGGGGGATCTCGGCGAAGTAGCCCGACATGGCGATGCCCGCGTTATTCACCAGCATGTCGATGTGGGGGCTGATGGCGATGGCCTGGGCGTGCGTCGCCGCGCAGCCCGCGTCTGTGGCGAGGTCGGCGGCGACATAGCCGAGGATCTGGCTCGCCCGCGCTTCGAGGTGCGATTCTTTCAAGATGGTCGCCACACGTGCTTCCAACGCATCGCGCGCGAGATCGGCCAGGATCAGGCGGCTGCCCGCGCGCAGGAACTGGCGCACCATCGCCCCGCCGAAGCCGCCCGCCGCGCCCGTGATGAGGATGACCTTGCCGTCCAGGGAATATGCCATGCCGCTGTACCTCACTGTGCAGAAGATGGTCGTGCTGGCCTCATTCTAGCACAGAGTGCAATGATGCTCAATCCTGAATCCGCTTTCAGTCGTGCGCGGCATGGTAGAATGAGGCGAGAAGTCCATGATGAAGGCGATGACACCGATGACGACACTGCCCCCCGACGCGGCGCTGCCCAACCGCGCGCAACGGCGCAAGGCACGCACGGCCCAGGCGATCATCGAGGCCGCCGAGCAGCAATTCCTAGAGCATGGCTATGGCCCGACGACGCTAGAGGCCATCGCCGACGCGGCGGATGTCGCGGTGGGGTCGATCTACTCGCATTTCGCGGGCAAGGACGACCTGTACCTGGCGGTGATGGAGCGCGCCGTCGCGGAACTCGATGCCTATGAGACGGCGGCGCTCGCCCCCGACCTCGCCCCCCGCGACCGCCTGATCGCGCTTGGCGACGCCTACCTGCGTTTCGCGCTGGACCACCCGCGCGCCTTCCGGCTGATGGCCTTCGCGCAAGAGGATATGAGCGCGGTGGCAGGGCCAGCGGCAGAGCGACGCGCCCGCATCGACGCCCAGGTCGAGTTCCTGATCGCCCGTCTGACCGACATCGTCGCCCACATGGTCGGCGGCCAACCGTCCACCATCGATGCCCCCCGCGCGGCACGTTTCCTGTGGGGCGCGTGGAACGGCGTCATCGCGCTGCACCTCTTCTCGAACAACCTGCCCGATGGCGAGATCGCGGCGGTGCTGGCCGAGGGGCGACGGCTGCTGACGGCGGGCTTCGACGCGCTGGTGGGTGGGGGGCGAGATTGAGCCGCTTTATCAGACGGGCGCGTTGGCGCGATCTGGCATCTTGTTGATGTGGTCCACGGCGATTTTGAGCGAGACACGCTGGCGCACCAAGCCGCTGGCAGGGTACGGGCGACCCAGATACTTTTGGGCGAACTGCTGAATCTGCTCCACCGCCCCTTCGGTGGTGATCTCGATGACTCGGCCACGCACGCCGATGGCGAAGGCGGGATTCGTCGGGTCCGCAATGTCCAAGGCCACCCGTGGATCGCGCTGGACGTTGCGTAGTTTTTGATAACCTTCCACGGTGTTGATGAGGATGTACTGCCCATCGGTATCGACCCAAGTGAGGGAAATATGGGGCGAACCATCCGGCATCAATGTGGAGACATGGCAATAAGCGGTCTGCCTTAGCAAGCGCAACAGCGGTTCAGGCAGCGCGATGGGCGCGTCGGGTGATGACATGAGCAATCTCCTCAGGGATGATGCTTTCGCGTCGCGTTACGCTCAAGCTGGCAAACCCGCGACCATCGCGGCGACCTCGCGCACCGCAGCGGCCAGGAAGGCGTCGCGGTCTGGCGCGATGGCGGCCCACACACGCTCGATGATGTCGGCCATCGCGGGGACATTCGGTTCCCGCACCCCATGCTTGAATTCCAGTTGCCGCGCGTAGGCTTCGGCGAGGGATCGCGCGGTGGGGTCGAGCAGCGCGACGGTGTTGGGAAAGGTGGTGATGTTCGAGGCGAGGGCGTCGGCGGGGACGCCGAAGTGGCGGGCGAGCGGCGCTGTCACCGTGCGCACCAGCGCGGCATCGGCACAGGCGGCGGCCACCGCGCGACCCAGGTGCGGGTAGGCCTGGCCCAACGCCATGTCGAAGCTCATCTCGGTGAAGTTATGCGCCTTCCACCAGCCAATCTCGGGGTCCACGCCCGTCGCGGCCACGACCTCCGCCACGAAGGGACGGGCGCGCTCGAAGGCATAGCCGCGTTCGGCCCCTGGCTCGTAGGCTTCGTCGCTGTACCAGTCGAAGCCGCGCGGCTCGGCCATATGCGTCAGCGCCGCCCGCACGAAGGGGACGATCTCGGGCGCGTCGGTGCGGGCAAAGGCCAGCAGCGCCAATCCCTCGCGGTGCGTCTGGTGATGCGTCAGCGGCCCATCAAAGAGCATGTCGGGCCAGACGCAGCCCAGGTAGTGCGCGGGCGTCGGGGTGGCGAAGATGCGCTCCATCAGGTAGGCATGGGCGATGGCGAACATCGTGGGATCGTCCTTTCCGCTAGGCGTCCCCATCGCTGACGAGTTCGACCTTGTGGTGGCCGTTCTGCTTCACGCAGGTGTGCGGCTCGTCGATGTAGTTGAGCGGGGTGTCGCACAGCGGGCAGCGCGGGCGACCAGCGGCCACCAGCGCCTCGGCGGCGTCCGCGAACCGTTCGGCGGTGTCGCGCGCCAACAGGACACGGAATTCGGGGACAATCTCGTCACTCTCGGTCGTTTCCAGCGCCATCTCGATAGAGGCGGCGATGTAGACGACCAGATCATTGGTGCTGTCATAGCCAACGGCCCAGCGCCCCACGCGTAGCTCGATGTCGGGGCTTTGCGGGAAGTCGCTGCGCGGCTGGGGCGGCGCGCCGAGCAGCGCGCCCTCGATCCGCAGTGTATCGCTCTCGCCGACCTCGGCCAGCACTTGGTTGATGGCCTGGCTCAGCAGTTCGACATCGGCGCGCTCGACCCATAGGCTGGCGGTGCGCGCCCCTTTCTTAGCGATCAAGCGAAAGCGGCGGTTGCCGGGCTGGCCCAGCGCCTCGGCCTCGAAATAGTCGGGGATGCCAAAGTCGATCAATTCCTGGCTCATGCGTTTCCTCTTCTCCCTTTCTGGGGTGATCGTGCGCTGGCGACCTATCGTGACGTGGTGCCCATGCGCCGCCCTGAGATAGGGCGCTCCCCCAAAGAGCAGGGTCAGATCACATGCAGGTATTGTAGCAAAAAGAAGGTGAAGGCGAGCAATCCCGCGCCCAAACAGTAGTAGGCGAAGGGTTCCAGGCGGCGGTTCTCGAAGTATTGCGCCAAGAAGCGCACGGTGAAGTACGCCACGACGCCCGAGATGACGCCGCCGACCAGCGCCAAGATCAAGATGGCATTTCCCTGGCCGAACAGTTTAGGCACCTCGACCAACCCCGCCGCCAAGATGATGGGCGTCGCCAGCAGGAACGAGAAACGCGCCGCCGCCTCGTGGCTGAGGCCGCTGAGCAAGCCACCCACCATCGTGGAACCCGAGCGCGAGATGCCCGGCAGCAGCGCCAGCGCCTGCGAGGTACCCACCAGCAGCGCCTGGGTAAAGGTCATCTGATTGATCGACACGCCGATCTCGCCCGTCTTGGGCTGGGCCGCCGCAAGCGCGCGGGGCATCGTCTCTTGGTCGACGTGCAGGGTACGCTGCTGCGCCGCGCGCCGCACGCGGTCGCGCCACAGCCGTTCCGCCGTCAGCAGCACCGCGCCATTCGCCACCAGGAAGGCCGAGGCGAGGATGGGCTGGCCGAAGAGCCGTTCGAGGGGCTTTTGCAAAAAGACGCCCAACAGCCCCGCCGGAATGGTGCCCACCACCACCAGTGCCAGTTGCCGCCCATAGCCCCCCGGATCAACCTCCGGCGTGAACTTGCCCGCCGCAACGACACGGATGCCGCCACCGATCAGCTTGACCCAGTCGCGGCGATAATAGAGGATGAGCGCGACGGAGGTGCCCAGGTGCAACGTCACCACCAGCGGCAAGAAGCTGTCTTTGCGCAACAGGTCGCCCCACCCGACCAGACCAGGGATGATGACGGTGTGCCCTAGGCTGCTCACCGGAAAGAGTTCGGTTGCCCCTTGCAACAACGCCAAAACTAGAACCTGCACGACCAGTAACGGGTCCATCTACACTGCTCCCCTGTTCGAGGTGAAATCGTCTCTGCGGAAACACGGCCCATTATACACCTTCGCGGGCGATACGCCGCAATTCGGGTGTCCATTAGGGCTTTTGGGTCAAGGATAGCGGCGCAACATGAAAGCCAGATGAAGCCGCGCGGCGCGCGTCGAGCAACCGCTTGCCGTGTTGCTGAGTTTCTGCTATCCTGTGCCCTGACATCATTTTCAGGAGGCAACGGATGATCGGCAGTATCCTCGACAACATCATCGCGAATCTCGTGGGTCAAGGGCTGGATGAGGCCAACGAACGGGCGCGGGTGAAGTGGGGGCGACTGCCCTTCATCGTCATCGGGGTTGGGCTGTCGCTCTACCTGGTGGTCGCCAGCATCTTCCTCTGGCAATCACCGGCCTACCCAGGGATGCAGGGGCTGGTCCAGCTCGCGTCGGCGTGGCCGTGGATGTGGCTGGTACCCGCGCTGGCGGGGCTGACGACCGTGCTATTGCTCATCCCCGTCGCGGGGCGGCTGATATTCGCCTTGCTCAGCGCCATAGCGATGGCGGGCGTGGGCCTGGGGGCTTTGATCACCTTGCAGGGGTCGACATCGGACATCACCGATCTGCCGACGAATATCAGCACCTTTGGCACGTTCATCACCGTACTGGCGGCGCTCTTCCTGGCGCTGCAAGACCGTCCTGGGCTGTCCTCGCCCCTCGCCGCCTTCGCCATCCCCTACTCGATGCGGCTGAACCACCTGCGCGCCTTGCGGCAGTTCGGCACTGAGCGCGGGTGGCAGGTCGTCGGCCCCACCGGCTCGCAAAACACGCTGCGGGTCGATGGCGCGGTCAGCCCGACGCACCCAATATTCATCACCAGTTCCATGCGCTTTCGCATGAGCCAAGACAAAGCGACCGATGGGGCCATCCTCACCGTCGCCATCCGTTCGGCGTTCGACATCCCCGGCTTCTATAGTGGGCCGAAGCGGCTGGAACCCGCCAAGCGCGGGGGGCTTGCCGAGATCGAGGTGCCTATTCCCGGCAAGCCCAGCCTGTTTGCTTATGTGCAGCCATACCCCGAATTGCCGCTGACGCCAGCGGTGGCCGAACAGATCGCGGGCGTCATCCGCGCGCGGCCAGGTGCCCTGCCCTCCGACGCCATCGTCCAGGCGACGCCGCTGGGGATGCGCGTGCGCTACACGCGCTTTTATCGCCGCCTGACCGCGAAGGATGGTCGCCCCGAGCCGATCTTGCAATGGCTGGACCAACTGGTCACGACGCTAGAGCCGATCAGCCCGCGCCTGTCGGATGCCGAACTAGCGCAACGCTGGCAGGCATTCCAACCGAAGATGTGAGCGCGGCGCGTTCGTGTGGCACGCGGGAAAAGCGAGACGCTACCCGCGCGCCGCGTCGAGCAGCGCGGCGAGGTCGCGCAGGATCACGGTGGGCGGCGGGTCGGCGGCGGCGGCGTGCGCGGCATCCGTCAGGCCCGACAGCAGCAGGATCGTGTCAATGCCCGCCGCCTGACCCGCCGCGATATCCATCGCCAGGCCGTCGCCCACCATCACGGCGGTGGCGGGGTCGGCCCCCATCGCGTGCAGGGTCGTCAGCAGCATCGCTGGCCCTGGCTTGCCGACGATGGTGCCCCGCATGCCCGTCGCCACCTCGAGCGCCGCCAGAATCGCCCCACAGCCCGGATCGAAGCCGTCTTCCATCGGCAACTGGGGGTCACGGTTGACGCCCCATAGTTCGGCCCCGGCCAGCACGGCGCGCGTCGCCGCCTGCAGGTCGGCATAGACGAGGGTGCGATGCAGCCCCACCAGCACGGCGCGGGCGGTCTCGGGGCCAGCGGCGGGGTCGTCGGGGCGGTCGCTGTGGGTCAGGTTCAGCACGCGCAGCCCGGCGGCGGCGGCCATTTGGCGCAGGGGGGCCATGCCGACGACCCACACGCCTTGGCCGGGCCACCGCTCCGCCAGCAGCGCGACAGCGGCCTCGCTGGCCGTCACCACGCGCGCGTCGGGCGTGGGGATGCCCAGGGCACACAGCCGCGCTGCGACATTCGCCGGGGACTGCATGGAATTGTTGGTGAGGTAGCGATAGTCGCGCCCAGTCGCTTCGAGCCAGGCGATGAAGTCCTGCGCGCCAGGCAAGAGCGCAGCGCCGCGATAGACGACTCCATCCAGGTCCAGCAGATACGCGCGATAATCCTTCATCATGCGATGATCGCGTGGCGCAGGGCCTGAATCTCTTGCGTCAGGGGGCTGTCTTCGCGCCGCAACTCTTGCTCGATCTTGTCGCAGCCATGGAGGATGGTGCTGTGGTCGCGGCCCCCGAGCGACTGGCCGATCTCCATCAGCGAGGCTTCGGTGTCGGCGCGCATCAGCCACATGGCGACCTGGCGCGGCATGACGATGTGTTTGTCGCGCTGCTTGCCGCGCAGATCCTCGATGGAGATGTGGTAATAGAGCGAGACGGCCTCTAGCACCTCGCCGACGCTGACGCGGCGCTTGGGCTTCTCGTGCTGCGAGATCGAGGCGAGGGCTTGCTTCGCCAGTTCGACGGTCAGGGGGGCGTGTTGCAGGTCGGCCAGGGCCACCACGCGCGTCAGCATGCCTTCGAGCGCGCGGACGTTGTTTTGCACGCGCTCGGCCAGGTAGGTCAGCACGGCGTCATCGACGACGCGGTTGCTCTCGTCGGCCTTCGCCCGCAAGATGGCGAGACGCGTTTCCAGGTCGGGCGCTTGCACATCGGCGATCAGCCCCCACTCGAAACGCGAGCGCAGCCGTTCTTCCAGGTCGATCTCGCGGGGCGGGCGGTCGCTGCACATGACGATCTGTTTGCGGCTCTCGTGTAGCGTGTTGAAGGTGTGGAAGAACTCTTCCTCGGTCGATCCTTTGCCCGCGATGAACTGCACATCGTCGACCAGCAGCACATCCACCGAGCGATATTTCGCGCGAAACTCCTCGGTGGTGCGGTAGCGGATGGCATTGACGATCTCGTTGGTGAAGGTTTCGGAGGTGACGTAGAGGGTGCGGCTGCCAGCGGGGGCGACGGCGTGCGCGATGGCGTGCATCAGGTGCGTCTTACCTAGCCCCACCCCACCGTAGAGGAAGAGCGGGTTGTACGCCTCGCCGGGGTGCTCGGCCACCGCCATGCAGGCGGCATAGGCGAATTTGTTGCTGCTGCCGACGATGAAGGTGTCGAAGGTGTAGCGGTCATTCAGCCACGATGA
>JBBQSR010000101.1:0-10024 GCA_038234855.1 Ktedonobacterales bacterium
GCGTGTTGCTCGGTCAGCGCCTCGACCACGCCGTCGCGCCCACGCAACATCTCGGTGAAGGCGGGTGCCCACTCGGAAAGCTCTAGCTGGAAGCGCGCGTGCTCTTGCAAGCCGCGTTTCAGGTCGGCGGTGGTGCCCTCCGCGACGAGCTGGCCGTGGTTGATGACGGCGACGTGGTTGCAGAGTTCATCCGCCTCGAACATATAGTGGGTGGTCAGCAAGACGGTGCGGCGCGGGTCTTGGCTCATCCACAGCCGCACGTAGTCGCGGACAGCGCGCGATGCCTCGACATCCAGACCCACCGTCGGCTCGTCTAGGAAGAGCACCTCGGGGTCCGAGACGAGCGCGCGGCAGAGGTTCATGCGCTGGCGCATGCCGGTGGAGAGGGCGTAGACCTTCTGGTTGGCTTGCTCGCTCAGCCCCACCGCCGCCAGCAATTCGTCGATGCGCGCGTGGGCGACCTTCGAGGGTACGCCATAGAACTGCGCGAACATCCACAGTTGCTCACGCACGGTGAGGACGCCGTAGCCCGACTGCTCGCCGCCGCTGACCATGGCGATGCGCTGGCGAACCTTGACGACATCGCGCGTGACATCCATGCCGTCGATGAGCGCCTGGCCGCTGCTGGGCGCGAGCAAGGTGGTGAAGATCTTGATCAGCGTCGTCTTGCCCGCGCCGTTGCGCCCCAGCAGCCCAAAGATCTCGCCGCGTGCCACGCTGAGGCTGACGCCATCCAGCGCGGTGACGGTCTTGCCCGCCTTGGTGCCGCTGATGGAGCGCCCGCCCCGCGCCTGGTAGACGCGTTTGACATTGATGGCCTGAATCGCTGGCACCGTGTCTGTTGATGGTGGCGCACTCATGGGAAGCCGGACCCCTTCTGTGTCTGACGAACGCGCATGATGGGAATCACACACGTGAATGATGATGGTCATACAAAGCCGCAGATCCAGAGACGTATGGCTGTGCTGGTGGTCACATCCCCTCGCCCGAGATCATGCTGGTCGGTTGACTGACGACCGCTTGGGATCGCTGGTTGCGCACGGCGAACGGCGCGCGCTGGGGAATGCGACCATGGCGCACGACGGCCCGCCCCTTGCCCTGCGTCGCGGCGCAGTCGATCTGCCCCGCCCGCGTGCGCAAGAGCCGCTGTCGTGTCGTGCTGCCCCGCCGGATCATGGTGTACTTCATGGTGTTCTTCCCCCTATGGATGGCTGAGTGCGATGGATGGCTGGACGCGAAAAGCGCGAAATCCCACGAAGAACGCGAAGAGGTTTTTCAGAACGCGGAATAGCGCGGGATCTCGTCGGAATGACGCGGAATAGCACGAGGCACATTGCATCAACTCGTCTCCATTTCGCGTCTTGCCGCGATTATTCCGTGTTACCATCCCTCCTTTCGTGTCTTTCGTGGGACTTCGCGCTTTTCGCGTCCAAATCCCTCGCTCTCTCATTCTTTCTCTGCCAAGCGATTCTAGAAGTCGCCTGGTTCGTCGGCCATGCGGACGATGCGCGGCGTGAATTTGCCGAGGATCTCGACCAAGTCTTCCTGCGCGGCGATGATGGCCTCGATATCCTTGTAGGCTTGGGGCGACTCGTCCAGGCCACCGCCGAGCAGGGTGACGCCGCGCTCGCGCAGGTAGGTGTCGCGCGCCGTCTTGGTGATGCTGTTGATGGCGGCGGTGCGGCTGAGCTTGCGCCCCGCGCCATGCGAGGCCGACTGCAAGCTGGTCATGTCGCCCCGTCCGCGCACCACATAGCCTGCGTCACCCATCGAACCGGGGATGACCCCCAGCACCCCCGCTCCGGCGGGCGTCGCGCCCTTGCGATGCACGATGGCCGTCGTGCCATCCGCCAACGTCTCCTCCGAAGCGAAATTGTGAAAATTCTCGACGACCACGGCTTCTTCCAGGCCCGCCGCCTTGGCGACGCGGTGGTGCAGCACCTCATGGTTGGCGGCGGCGAAGCGGCCCGCGAGCTGCATCGACAGCCAATATTCCGCGCCCGCCTCGCTCGCCAGGGGCAGCCAAGCCAGGTATTGCATGCCCTTGTCCAGTGTCGGGTGCAGATCCCGCGCGATCTGGGTATAGGTATTCGCGATCTTGAAGCCGACGCCGCGTGAACCACTGTGCGAGAGCAGTGCCAGGTATCGTCCGGCCTTCAGGTCCAGTTGGGCGTCATCGTCGTAAAGCTGAAAGATGCCCCATTCGACGAAATGGTTCCCCGTGCCTGATGAGCCAAGCTGTTGCATTGCCTTGGGGCGCAACGACTTCAGCAGCCGCGTCGCCTCCCAGGCTGCGTCATCGTCGAGCACGGGATGTTGCGAACGGTCATACTGGTCAAACTGCGCGTTCATGCCGAAGCGAGACTGCGACACCAACGCTTTCTGGAGCTGCTCCGCACGCTGATGTAGCAAAGATGGTGGCGCTTCGTAGAGCGAGAGTCGCATGCGACAGGCGATGTCGACCCCCACCGCGTAGGGGATGACGGCCTCATGCGTCGCCAGCACCCCACCGATGGGCAGCCCATAGCCGACGTGGGCATCGGGCATCAACGCGCCCGCCACCGCGACGGGCAACCGCAACGCGCGCTCCATCTGTTCGCGCGCCGCGTGGTCGATGTGCTCCTCTCCCCAGACTTGGTAACTCAGGGCCGTTTCGCGCAGGGTGTCGGGCTGCGGTTGCGCGGCCACGCGCTTGATCAAGAGTCTCGCTAATTCGCCAAACTTGGAATCGCTGATATAGTCGGCTGGTGTCGTGCGGACCTGTTCGAGTCGCGCCAGAATCGCGTCGGCGGCCAATCCTTTGGCCTCCATACTTTGAGCGGCGCTTTTGGCGAGGCCCAGTGCCTTACCAGGCGTCCAGCCCTGGTCGCGGAGTGTCTTGCCGGTGATCACGTGCGTCGTTGCCTCTTTCCCTCAAAAGTCGCGTTCTCGATGCTAAAAACAAAGGCGCGGAGAGCGTTTTTCATTTGCTCTCCGCGCCTGACCTGGGCCGTTATGCCGCAGTGGTCAATGTTGGTTCCTGGGCACCCTCCGCCCAGGCCAGGCGCGTCGTGTGTGTGGGCATGCGTTGCCACGCAGTTCGCTGCGATTATCAGCGAGCATGACGAGGTATTGGCTCTGCAAGGTAAACATGCTCCACGGCCTGTTTGTCATGGGGGGTGCTCCTCTCTTGTCGTTTGGTGCAGTATAGTCACAGTCGACAGCACCCTGTCAAGGGAGGGCGGGAAATGCCTCGCAGCGAGCAAGGAACTGAACGAAATCACTGTTTTATGATGGACTGTTGCTCTCTTCAGGCGATCTTGTGAGGAGGAAAAATCATCATTACGCCACGTGATCCAAACCTCGTGCCAGGTCCGCATAACACTGCCTCAGGCATGCGCGTGCAGAGTCGGTGCCCCAGACGGGTTAGCCGCTGGCGGCGATGTCGCCCGGCGCGGGCAGCGTGATGGTGACGCCCTTGTTCCACGCGGTGAAGTGATAGGTCGCCGCCAGCGACACGGTGAAGGCGATTCCCGTCGGCGAGGTGCCCGAGAGATTGCCCTTTTTCACCAGTTGCAGCGGCAGCGAATCGCTCTGGCGCAGCCACACATCCTCGGTGAGGGGCAGGGTGATGGCGTTGCCGGTGGTGTCGTACACGGCGGCGGCGACGCCGCCACGGATGTGCCACGTGGCGACGCCCGCCAGCGTCTCGCTGCCGATAAGCTGAGGCATGGTGATGGCCGACGGGTCCCACACCTGCGTATCATAGTTGGCATAGATGCCGTTGTCGGCGTCGTTCAGGACGCTCCACAGTTTGTCATTGGTCAGGCGACCATAGATGATGCCATCTGGCGTGTCGATCAGCACCTGCTGATTGCCATTCACGTGCAGCGCAACCAACGCAGGGGCCATGGTGAGGGTGCCGGTGCCGCTGCCATGCGCGGAGTCGCTGGCAAAGGTGACGGTGAATGCCGCGTCGCGCGGGTGCGCCTCCAGCAAGAGCCGTTGCGCCTGGGAGGCCACGCTCGTGCTCCCCTGGCCGCCGCAGCCCGCGCCCACCAGGCAGACAAAGGCTAGCAACCATCCATAGCCACGCATACGCATCACTTCTCGCCCCGCCTCAATACATTCGGTGTACTCGTCGCTGATAGCATAGCGCATCGGGGGCGGGGCTGGGAAGCTCAGCCGAAAATAGGCTATACTATCTACACATCCCCCCAGGCGCGCAGGCTACGATGGCCCCGCCACCACTAAAGGAGCCGCCCGCCATGACGCATGCCACCCCTTCTTTGCCCCCCTCGCAGGTCGCCCGCGAGGCGGCGGATTGGCTCGTCGCCGAGTGCCAGCGCCGCACCGGCCAGACATTCGCCCCCATGGTCGGCATCATCCTCGGCTCGGGGTTGAATGCCGTGCTGGACGATGCCGAGGTCGTGGCGCGGTTCGCTTATACCGAGATCCCGCATTTCCCCGCGCCGACGGTCAGCGGCCACGCGGGGCAGTTCGAGCTGGCACGGCTGGGCGAAGTAAACCTCGCCATCATGCGGGGCCGTTACCATCTGTACGAGGGACACGAGCTGGACCAAGTGGTGTTGCCGGTGCGGGTGCTGCACGCGTTGGGTGCGGGCACGCTCATCGTCACCAACGCGGCGGGCGGGCTGAACCCCGACTTCCGCCAAGGCGACCTGATGGTGATCGCCGACCACATCGGGCTGCCGACGCTGACGGGCTGGAATCCGCTGACGGGGCCGAATGATCCCGCCCTCGGCGAACGCTTCGTGCCGATGGGACAGGCCTATGATGTGTCGCTCGGCAACCTCGCCCACTTCACCGCGTTGAATGTGGGGGTGGATCTGCGTGAGGGCGTCTACGTCATGGTCAGCGGGCCGACCTACGAGACGCCCGCCGAGATCCGCATGCTGCGCCAGTTGGGCGCGGACGCGGTGGGCATGTCGACCGTGCCCGAGGTCATCGCGGCGAATCACCTGGGGATGCGCGTCCTGGGCATCAGTTGCATCACGAATGAGGCCACGCCCGAGGCCGCCACCGCCGTCAACCACGCCGAGGTGCTCTCTGGCGCGGAACTGGCCACGCCAGGGTTGAACGCGATCCTGCATGGCGTCATCCACGCGCTACGCTAGTGTGACACGCTGGTGGTCACATTTCTTGGTGGCCTATTTGCTTCACGCCTTGTGAATGTCGTACATTCTTTGTAAGGGAAAGTCCGACATGTTGGCTCGTCTTGTGAGTCAAAACGGGGTGCAACTATGACTGAGCAAGAAAAACCCGCCACGCCGCCAGCGGTGGCCTTCGTCTTGAGTGGGGGCGCGGCCCTGGGCGCGTCGCAGGTGGGCATGGTGCGGGCACTGCTCGAGCGCGGCATCGTGCCCGATCTGGTGGTGGGCACCTCCATCGGGTCGTGGAATGGGCTGTGGATCGCCGCGCACCCCAACTTGGAATGGCTCGACAAGCTCGAACAGGTCTGGCGCAGCATCACCATGATGGAGCTGTTCGGCGACAACGTCATCAGCTTCGTCGCTAACCGCGCGTCGAAGCGGCCCTATCTGGTGAGCGGCGACGGCATGGAGCGCATCTATCGCCGCGCGGTGGCCCTGGGCGAGATGACCGACCTCACCTTCGAGCAGCTCGCGTTGCCCTTCAAGGTGACGGTGTCGAATCTGTTGCGCGGCACCTCGGAAACCTTCGATAGCGGCCCCATCATGCCCGCCGTGCTGGCGTCGTCCTCCATCCCTGGCATCTTTCCGCCGCGCATCATCGACGGCCAGCAATACGTGGATGGCGGCTTGCTCGACAATGGCGGCGTCGGCGTCGCGGTGGAAGCCGGGGCCAAGCGCATCTATGTGCTGAACGTGATGAGCGCCGAGGAATTGACCCAGCCCGTCACGACCTTGACCGATCTGATGGTGCGCAGCTTCCACCTGATCTCGTCCAGTCATGTCAACAAGGCGGTGCGGCGCTATGCCAACCAGGCCGAGTTCATCGTGCTCGAAGACCCGGCGTCATCGCGGGCGAACTCGCTGGACTTTCGCCACGCGCGCACCCACATCGCCTCGGGCTATGCCGCCGCCCAGGCGAAGCTGGACGAGCACGACCGCCTGATGGCTGTTCGCGCCGCGTTGCTGGCGGAGGCCACCGCCACCGCGAACATCCCGCAACTGGCATCCGCCAAGGACGACCTGCTGACCCAATGGCTGCAACAGCCAGCGGCCCAGACCGCCTTTCAGGCCGTCGCCCGCGTGGACCTGACCATGAAGGAGCGGTGGCGGCAGATCAACGATTGGCTGGCTGATTCGCGCGAAAAGTTCAGCGCGTCACTGCCCCGCCGCTCCGCCTGATGGCGCGTCATGCTGCCCCACCGTCCCGGTGAGGATGGCGACCGCGTGCGGCAGCAGGGGCAGCAGGACCGCCAGGCATTCGCGCACCGCCCTCGGGCTGCCCGGCAGATTGACGATGAGCGTGCGCCCACGCGTGCCCGCCACGCCCCGGCTGAGCCAGGCCAGCGGCGTCTGTCCCGCCGTCCCCGCGCGCATCGCCTCGGCCAGCCCAGGGGCGACGCGCGCCAGCACGACCCCGGTCGCCTCGGGGGTCACATCGGTCGGGGCGAGTCCGGTGCCGCCCGTCGTCAAGATCACGTCGCACGCGCCGTCATCGGCCCACGCGGCGAGCGTGGCGCTGATGGCGGCCTGGTCGTCGGCGACGACGGCGCGCCGCACGACCGTTGCCCCCAAGGACGGCGCGGCCACCGATTCCGCCAGGACGTCGCCGCTGGCATCTGCCGCGCGTGCCCCGTTCGCTACGCTGGTGCTCACCGTCAGAATGCTCACCCGCATCATCCGCGCCCCCATCCCTTGTTTCTGGCATGATAGCACGCGCCGGAGCTTCGGGAGCATTTCGCTGAACCAGCAAGCGCGCGATCATGCCACCATCGTTGCAGCGTTCGGGCGCGGTACAGGCGGTTGACACGTCAGCGTAGCCCGCGACCGAGTGAGCGTTGCCCCTCTGGAAACGACCTGACGGGAGGTTTCACCCGCCCGCCTGCTCGATGGCGGCGCGCGTTACCGCGCCCGTCGCGGTCGCGGCGATAGTTCGCGGTGTCGGGCGCAGCAGCAGCCAGGCCGACCACCAGACCACTCCGTCGCGGATAAGTACCAGCGTCATGAAAAGCGCCAGCCACCCACCCGCGTGCGCGGGCCAGCCCGCTAAGTACCCCACGGAATAGATGACCGTGGTGAGGGCACACGCCACCGTCCACGCGAGAATGAGGCGGCGCGGCGCGGGCAGATCGACCACGGCCAGCGCCACCAGCGGCGTCGCCCACAGCAGATATTGCGGGCTAAAGATGTTCGCGCCGCCGAGCAACGCCAGCAGCATCCCCGCCAGATTCATGGCCAGCGTGCCACGCGCCGTCAGGGTGCGCCACAGGCCCCAGGCGATGCCCACCAGCGCGACGGCCAGCGTCAGCCGCGCCAACGGCAGCCCCAGCGGATCGATGAAGGCGACCGCCCGCTGCACGCTCTGCGGTTGCAGGGTGCCGCCGCGCCCGCCGAGCACCGCCAGCAACCACACCAACCCCGCCGCCGTGCTCTCGATCTGCGGCGGACGCGCGCCCTGCACCGACAGCCAGGGGATGCCGCGCTGGCCGCTGAGGGCATTCGCCGCGAGTTGCAGAACCGCGATGACGGCGGCGGCTACCGCCAGTCCCTGTGCCCACCACCAGCGATCAGCGGTGGCGCGCGTCCGTCGCCAATCCCACAGCGCCAACGCCGCCAAGATGAGCAGCGGATACAGCTTCAGCAGCGTGCCGAGCGCCAGCAGGGGATAGGCCCAGCGCGACGGGGCACGCCACGCCAGCGCCAATGCCAGGGCCACCAACAGCGCGGGCACGGCATCGAAGCGCACCAGGGCGATAGTGGTGGCCCCCAGCGCCGTCCACAGCACGAAGAGCGACTCGGCGAGGGTATCGGGGGCGATGCGCCGCACCAGCAGTGCCGTCCCCGCCAGCGCGGCCAACATCAGCGCGTTGAAGGCCAGCACATAGGCCGTCATGCCGAATCCGCCACCCAACAGCAGGGGCAGGGTGAAGGCGATGAGCGCCAGCGGCGGATATTCATGGGGGAGCAGGTGCAGCGGCGGGAAATGCGTCAAGGGCAGACGCAGGGCACACTGGGCGATACCCGCCGTGCCCGCGCTGCCGCGCCAAAAGGCGACCGCGTCGCAGCGATATTGGTACAGGTCGCCATTGGGCGCGGCGATCTGCCACAGCGCCCCCGCGACCAGGAGCACCGCCGCCAGCCACCAGAGGCGCGCCCGTGCGCGCAACCAGCCTGGCAGGTCGGTCCGTGCCGACAGCGCGCTCAATGTGCCGCAGGGAGAATCAGCAATATCCCTGCGAGGATGGCACTGATGAGGAGCACGACGATGCTGGCAGCGATGACGCCGCGCCAAAAGGGCACCGCCTTGGCCGCCGGGGTGACGGCGGTCGTCGTGCTCATGGGGGGGTCCGTTTCGGTCACGCGGACGTTGGGGGTTGGCTGGGTGTCAGCCCCCCGTGTGGCAATCGTCGGCTGAATTCCAGGTTGCATGGTGGCAAGCCGATCCTTTCGGGAAGAATGACGAAACAAGAAAGGGAGTAGACACACTCACTATAGCTGTTTGGGTCATCTTTGTCGAGAAATTAGCCCAAACGCGGTACAATGAGAACATCCAGGTTTCATGCGGAGGTTGCAAGCACCATCATGTCGTCACATCGTCCTACGGATGAGCGGCCAGAGCGGCCCCAGGGGTTCGCCACGCGCGCCATCCATGCCGGTCAGGCCGCCGACCCGACCACGGGGGCGACCATCACCCCCATCTACCAGACTTCGACCTACACCCAGACCGCGCTCGGCGAGCATCGCGGCTATGAATATTCGCGCTCTGGCAACCCCACCCGCACCGCCCTGGAAACCTGTCTGGCGTCGTTGGAGGGCGCGCGATTTGGCCTGGCCTTCGCCAGTGGCCTGGCCGCTGAAAACACCATCCTCGCGGCGCTGCGCCCCGGCGACCACGTCATCGCGGATGATGACCACTACGGCGGCTCGTACCGCCTCTTTGAGCGCGTCTATCGTCCGTTGGGCATTGAGTTCAGCTATGTGCCCGCGCGCGATACCTCGGCCTATGCCCACGCCCTCACCGACAAGACCAAATACATCTGGGTCGAGACGCCGACCAATCCGCTGCTGACCCTGGTGGACCTAGCGGCGGTCGCCGAGATCGCCCACAGCAAGGGCGCGCATCTCGTGGTGGATAACACCTTCGCCACCCCATTCATCCAGCGTCCGCTGGAACTGGGCGCGGATGTCGTCTTTCACAGCACGACAAAGTACATCAATGGCCACAGCGATGTCATCGGTGGCGCGCTGATGACCAACGACGCCGACCTCGCCGAACGCTACCGCTTTCATCAAAACGCGGCGGGCGGGGTGCCGGGGGCCTTCGATTCATGGCTGGTGCTGCGCGGCGTCAAGACGTTGGCCGTCCGCATGCGCCAGCACCAAGAGAACGCGATGGTCGTCGCACGGTTCCTGAGCACCCATGCGAAGGTTCGCGCGGTCTATTACCCTGGCCTGGAAAGCCACCCCGACCACGCGCTGGCCCAGCGCCAAATGAGCGGCTTTGGGGGCATGGTGTCCTTCGACATGAAGGGTGGCTTGACCGCCGTCAAGCGCGTGGTGAAACGGCTGCGCGTCTTTGCCCTGGCCGAGAGCCTGGGCGGCATCGAATCGCTCTGCTGCCACCCCGCGACGATGACACACGCCAGCATCCCCACGCAGATCCGCGAGGCACGCGGCATCACGGATTCGCTCCTGCGCCTGTCGGTCGGCATCGAAGACGTCGACGACCTGATCGCGGACCTGCGCGACGCGCTGGAGTAGTGGGGGCGAGGGAGATGACGAGGCGGGCTAGGCTTAGGCGAGCGTGATCGCGCGGGGTAAGGGTAAACCTGCTGTCTCCCCCCTCGTCCCGCGCGATCACGCTCCCATCCCCT
>JBBQSR010000102.1:0-9993 GCA_038234855.1 Ktedonobacterales bacterium
TCATCAGATTGTCGATGGCGCTGATGATGATCAGCCGCCGCCCCTGCACATGCAGCGAGAGCACGCAGCGGTTGCTGCCACGCACCCAGGCCGTCTCGGGCGGCGCGTCACTGAGCGCGACGAAGGGTTCGCCCGCGTAGCGCGCCTGATAGGCCGCGCGCACCTGCGCCTCGCTGACGCCATCGCGCAGGGTGGCGTAGCAGGTCGCCAAGATGCCGCGATTCACCGGCACTAGATGCGGCACGAAGGTGATGGTGGGCCGCTCGCCCGTGCCTACGCGGCCAAGCTCCTGCGACATCTCGGGGGTGTGGCGATGGCCCGCCAAGCCATACGCAGCCAGGTTGTCGTGCGTCTCGCTGAAATGGACGCGGCGGCTGGGCGAGCGCCCCGCACCCGTGATGCCCGTCTGGGCATCCAGAATCGCATCGGGCGTGATGAGATCCGCCGCGAAGGCCGGGGCCAGCGCCAGGATCGCCGCCGTGGGGAAGCACCCCGGATTCGCCACCAACTGTGCCAGACGGATCGCGTCGCGCCGCCATTCGGGCAGCCCATAGACCGCCACCGCCAACCACTCGGGGGCGGGGTGGGCATGACCATAGATCGCAGCGTACTCCTCGGGAGAGGGGAAGCGAAAATCCGCCGACAGGTCCACGACCTTGCCGCCCCGGCGCAGTTGTTCGGCGGCCAGGGTCGCGGCGGGGCCGTGCGGCGCGGCGACGAAGACCAGCTCGGTCTCGGGGACGGCCTCGGTGATGGGCACATCCGCGACGGTGGTGCCGCTGAGCGCGGGCAACGCCTCGCCGAGCCGCTGCCCCGCGCTCGCCCGCGCCGTCGCCGCGATCAAGCGCAAACGCGGGTGGCCAGCGACGAGACGGGCGAGGTTGGCTCCCTCATAGCCGGTGACGCCGATGATGGCCGTGGAAATGCCCGAGGATGCTGCCACTGCGAGTTGCCTCCACACCAGGAATCGGCCCGGTCGGGCACTGACCAGGACGGGCGGAGGACAGCGGCGTCATCCTGCTTTGATAGGGCATAGTATAGCACACTTTCGCAGCGTATGTTCACCATCGTAAGCCAACATTGTGCGAGTGTCCCTGTTGATTAGACAAGCTTAACAAAAAGGCGCTACACTATTATTGTGTGTTCTAGCAGATATTTACCGCGAATATATGGCAAAAGCCATAAAGAATGCGATAGCACACGGAAAGAGGTCGCTATGCAAGGAATCATTGATGCAATCACTAACCTCTCACCCAACGGCGGACTCATCACCACTGCAGCAATTGTGATTGGGGTGGTCACGTATTTCACGATCGACTGGCGGTCGGAGCGGCGGGCACGCGACACCTTTGGCATCGAGCGGCGTCGCCTGACCGAAGTGAACCTTAAGGTCGATTACGACCTCGCCTTGACGGTACCGCAGCCCGGTGGAACAAGCGGAGAAACGGCGTATCTGTCTCTGCGCCTCCCCATCCAAAACATCGGCGATGGTCCGGTCGATTTACTGGCGGTACTCACCTCGGGGAGGCTGTTGTCGCCCACCTATAGACCAGGGGTGGGGTCACGGAGCCGCGACGTGGAATGGAGCGACTTTCAGCCGTTCTACTGGAACGATGAGCGGGCCAATGATGTCTTCGTCGGCATCTCGACGACCAAAAACACCATTAGCCGTGCAGAAGATTTCACTCGCCTGGCGGCGCGGGAGAGCGGCACCTTGCGGCGCATCGACGCCGTGAACGATATGGCAGCGTTGATGAAGCGCGACGATTTGCTGCTGCGCCATCGCGTCTTCGTGGTGGCACGGGGCTATCCACTCGGCGAGATCCTGCGTCAGCTTGGTGGTGGCCCACCCGACCCGGCGGTCAGCGTCGAGCAAGGCAGTCTGCAATTCCAGACGTTGGCGGTACCACTCTATCAACGATGGCAGACGGTGCAGCAAGCCTTGATTAACCTCAATCGCTTCGTCTTTCGCATCGCCATCTTTGACCCAGCCAAGCCAGAACAGAGTGGCGATCCCCTCGGCTTTTTGACAGAACCAGATGCCTGGCGCATCTTCTTGCTCTATCACTGGGAATTCGTGAATGAAGCGACCACCGCGCCAAAGGAATATCGCAAGAGCAAAGCGTTCACCGCCAAGGAGCGGGTACATCTCCCCAACTTCACCCAGATCATCGATGACCTGACCCAGGCGGTGAAGGAACACTACCCTGACCTGATATTACCCCCTGATTGGCTTGAGCAGCGCGCAACGGTCGCGAAGGTGCAGCAGATGTGCCTGGAAAAGCTCGCTCCCTTCGTGGAAATATGGAACCACATGCGTGCGACTATCGATGCTTGCCGCGCGTATCCCACGGGACGCGACGACAGCGAGCGGGGGCAGCGCGCATCGGTCGATGAGGGCTACCCCGCGCTGATCTTCAACGATCCATACTATGAGCGGCTCTTCGCAACAGATGGTAACGGGCGTCTGCTTAAAAATGGCAACCTGAGCCAGACGGCGGCAGCCCCCGGCTACGAGCCAAACACGTTTGCAAATCTCGTACTGCACAAACGGATGCCGCGCCGCACTATAGATTTTCAAGAGCGATGGTATGCGCTGATGATCGAAGGCTATCTGGTGAGCAAACCGTTTCGCCAGCGTGCCAAGCTATTCGGGCTTCCTCTCTTTTGGCGGCGGCGCACCTATAACATCACGCGCGATGTCCCGAGTGACCCCCGCATACTAGAGCCATTCGTCATTCGCAGCTATAGCTATATGACGTCGGTGGCGACACCCAAAGCGATGCAAGCCGCCAAATTCGCCGACAAGCCGCGCATCCTGTAGCATGGAATACTAGCAGACACCGATGGCACGCTGTCGGTGTTTGGTGCTTGAGGGGCCTCGACAACACGCAGCGTGGTTCGTTATACTGCGTGGGATTGATTGTGCATCTCAACAAAGGGGGAGCCACCATGATCCCGCGCTCGTATCTTTTCGTTCCGGGCGACCGCCCCGACCGCTTCGAGAAGGCGCGTACCTCGGGCGCGCACGTCGCCATCCTCGATCTAGAAGACGCAGTGGCCCCCGCACAGAAAGACGCCGCCCGCGCCCAGGTGGCTGCGTGGCTAGATGCCGCGCGCCCCGTCTATGTGCGCCTCAATGGCCCCACCACGCCCCAGTTCGCGGCGGATCTGGCGCTGCTTGCCCGCCCCGGCGTGGCCGGGGTGCTAGTGCCGAAGGTCGAAGCGCCGGAGGATCTCGCCCCCGTCGCGGCGGCGCTGGCTGGCGACGCCCCCATCGTGCCCATCGTGGAAACCGCGCGTGGCGTGTGGGCGGCCCGCGCCATCGCCGAGCATCCGCGCGTCCCCCGCCTCATCTTTGGCTCGTGGGACTTTGGGCTAGATGTCGGCATCCCCGGCGATGGGGTGGAACTGCTCTATGCGCGCTCGCATCTGGTGCTGATGTCGCGCCTGGCAGGCAAGCACGCCCCGGTAGATGGCGTGACCGCTGCGCTCGATGACCCCGATCTGCTCGCGCGCGACATCGAGGCATCGCGGCGGCTAGGCTTCGGCGGCAAGATGTGCATCCACCCCAAACAGGTCGCCGCCGTGAACGCGGGCTATGGCCCCACCGCCGCCGAGGTTGCCTGGGCACGGGGCATCGTGGCTGCCGTGGCGGCGAGCGAGGCGGGTGCGCTGCGCGTGGCCGGGCAGATGGTAGACCGCCCGGTCATCGAACGCGCCCGCGCGATCCTCACGGAAACGCCGGAACAGACCCCCTAATGCGTGCGACTTCCCCCCATTGGCAGGTCCCTTACGACGATATGTCGTGCATCCTCGCTGGCCTTATTGGTGCCATTTCTGGGGTGCGGACCTTTGGTGCATGATGCCATCCCCTAGAGGTCCTAGCCGCCAGGTACTACTACATCTAGGGCTAGAGTCCTTGCGAAATACTAGATGTTGTGTTATACTCTCTTTTGGAACCGCTAGCGAACCATTCTGCGTCCCCCCGATTTCGCACCCCATTGGGCAGCAAGACCGCATTGTAAGGAACGATCACATGAGCGAGCGCATGCATCAGGGATCGTCGGCCACCCCCGCCGATGAGTCGCCCCAGGGAGCTTGGTCCGAGACGGCGGTGCGCGTGTTGCGCGAACGCTACCTCACGAAAGATGAGCAGGGCACCGTCATCGAGTCGCCCGACGAGATGTGCTGGCGGGTGGCACGCGCCATCGCCAGCGCCGAGGCCACCAACAGCGGCAAATCCCCCGAGGAGGTCGAGGCCGCAGCGGCCCGCTACGCCGACCTGATGCTGAGCCGCCGCTTCATGCCGAACTCGCCCACCCTCATGAACGCGGGCAAGGGCAACAATCTGCAACTCAGCGCCTGCTTCGTCGTCCCGGTCGAGGATTCGCTGGAAGGCATCTTCGAGTCCGTCAAGCATGCCGCGATGATCCACCAAAGCGGCGGCGGCTGCATCGCGGGCGATGCGCACATCTTCACGACCTTCTGTGGTGTCGAGTCCATCGCGGTGCTGTATGACCGCGTGCGGGCGACGGGCAAGGCCGAGACGGTCGAAGCCGACCATACGGTGATGGATGTGCAGGATCTCGCCATCCGCACGATGGCGCTGAATCCGGCAACCGGCGCGTATGAGTTGGCACAGGTGACGCATCTGTGGCGTTACGATGTGCCCTTGGAGGATCAGGTGCGCGTCACGGGCAGCAACGGCCTGGAAGTGACGACGAGCTGCTGGCATCCCTTTATGGTCTTCGACGGCACCGCCTTGGTGGAACGCCGCGCCGATGCCTTGCAGCAGGGCGACATCTTGCCCACGCCGAATGCCTCGGTGCGCGATCAATGGCCCCACCACGAGTACCGCGAAGTCGCGGGCATCCGCCTGGATGAAGAGATCGCGTGGTTGCTGGGCTATTATCTGGGGGATGGCAGCATGGGTTGGGCAAAAGTGCCCGCCAGTGAGCCGCGCCAAGAGAAGCTGCGTTGGCGGCTCTTCGATGGCCGCACCGCGTCGCTAGAGTTCGCGCGCGATGTGCTGGCCCGCCGCTTCGGCGTCGAACTGACCATCCAGCAAGATGCGCGCGGCCTCTACAGCCTGAACACTACAAATGCCGGTTTCATCACCACGTTCCGCGATCTCCTAGAGTTGCACCCTGGCCCCAAGGGTGAATTGCCCTTCCCCGAGATGGTGGCGAAATCGCCGCTTTCCGTGGTCGGTGCCTTCCTGGCGGGCCTCGTTGATTCCGATGGGCATGTCGAGGCCGAGCGCGATCGTGTGACCATCACCTCGCAGTCCTACTATCTGATGTCGAAGGTCCACACGCTCTGTGCGCTGTTGGGCTTCGCGCCGGGGCTGCGCTCGCACGAGCCGCAGGGCAAGGGCCGCACGATGGTGCACGAGGTGAAGCTCGCCGCCGAGGCGCGCGTGGCCGACCTGCGCGACCTCATCGGCCCCATGCTGCACGACGAACTGAAATCCGTGCGTCTCGCTGAGGCGGCGCACAATAATGCCCACTCGACCGCCGACCGCTTGCCGATCCCCTTCGCCGCCATCGAAGATATCTTGCAGAGCATCGGCATCCAGACGAAGACGACCGCCATCCATCGTGAGCCGGTGCAGATCGGCGGCGAATCGTTTTGGCTGCATCGCTGGAAGCAGAGCCAGGGCGTTGGCACGACGTGGTTGCCGCGCCTCATCGCCACGTTGCGTCCGCTGGTCGCGCCGGAATATCTGCCGCGCCTGGACGTGCTGGAACGCCTGATGCAGGGCGCGACGGTGGTGCAAACCATCACGAAGCCTGAAACGAGCATCCCCTTCTACGATTTCACCGTCGCGGACCACAGCACCTATCTCGCGGGCAAGCACGGCCTGACGGCCATCCACAACACCGGCTTTTCCTTCAGCCGCCTGCGCCCGCATGGCAGCATCGTCGCCTCGACCCACGGCGTCGCCTCTGGCCCCGTCAGCTTCATGAAGATCTTCGATCAAGCGACGGATTCCGTTAAACAAGGTGGCTCGCGACGCGGTGCAAATATGGGCATCCTCCGTGTCGATCACCCCGATGTCGAGGAATTCATCACCTGCAAGCTGGATGGCGGCATCACCAACTTCAACATCTCGGTCGCCATCACCGATGCCTTCATGAGCGCGCTGGAGCGCAACGAGTCATATGACCTGATCGATCCCCACACGCACAAAGTGACGGGGCAGCGCCGCGCTCGTGACATTTTTGATAAGATCGTGCAAGCCGCCTGGGCTTCGGGCGACCCTGGTCTGGTCTTCCTCGACCGCGCCAACCACTCGACCGCCAACCCCATCCCCGAGATCGAGATGCTAGAAGCGACCAACCCGTGTGGAGAACAGTGGCTTGGTCCATACGATGCGTGCAACCTCGGATCGATCAATCTGGGCTTGTTCGTGCATGACGGGCTGGTCGACTGGGAGGGCATCGAGGCGACGACGCGCACCTGCACGCGCTTCCTGGATGATGTCATCGACGTGAACCCCTACCCGCTGGCCGAGATCCGCGAGAAGGTGCGCAACAACCGACGCATCGGCCTGGGTGTCATGGGCTGGGCCGACATGCTCTTCCAACTGGGCATCCGCTATGACAGCGACGAAGCCATTCACCTGGCCGAGCGCGTCATGGTCAGCGTGCGCGACTGGGCGACGGACGAATCGATCAAGATGGCCGACGAGCGCGGGGCCTTCGCCAACTGGGATCGCAGCATCTACAAGCACGATGCGCCACGCCGCAACTCGACCTGCACCACCGTCGCCCCGACCGGATCGATCAGCATCATCGCGGATTGCTCGTCGGGCATCGAACCGATCTTCGCGTTGGCCTTCCAGCATCGCGTCAAGCAGCCAGATGGCACGTATCGCGTGCTCGATTTCGTCAACCCCTTCTTCGTGCATGCCCTGGAAGCGTCGGACTACCCCGACAAAGCCAGCGTGCTGGCATGGGTGCGCGAACACGGCACGCTGCACGGCCACCCGTCGGCGCACCACCCCGACCTGATGCCCTACGTCACCGCCCACGAGATCGCGCCGGAATGGCACATCCGCATGCAAGCCGCCTTCCAGAAGGGCGTCGACAACAGCATCAGCAAGACCATCAATTTGTCAAATAGCGCCACCTACGCGGATGTCGAGAACGCCTATCTGATGGCGTGGCAGCTTGGCTGCCTAGGCATCACCGTCTTCCGCGATGGCAGCAAGGGGGACCAAGTCTTGAACGTCGGCGTCAAAAAGGACGAAAAAGCGGGCGGGGCCGAGGCCCAGGCGGCGAACTCCGCGCCGCTGGTGGGCGACCCACTGATGACGGAAAATCCGCCCACAGTGGAGGCGCAGGTGACGCCCGCCGTCGCGCTGCCCACGCCGGAACCCGCCGCGCCTGCCCCAGTGCGGGCAAAGCGCAGCAGTTACACGAATGGCGTCAAGGACCGCCCCGAGGTCGTGCATGGCTACACCCGCCAGGTCCGCGCGCCAGAGGGCAAGGTCAACGTCACCCTCAACTCGGATGACGACGGCTTGCTCGAAGTCTTCATCGCCATCGGCAAGGCGGGCAGCGATGTCGCCGCGCTGGCCGAAGGGTTGGGCCGCCTGATCTCGCTGCACCTGCGTGTCGAGAGTCCGCTCAGCCAAAACGAGCGGGCACAGGCCATCGCCGAGCAACTCGCCTCGATCGGCGGCAGCAGTTCCATCGGCCTGGGCATCAACCGCGTGCGGTCCTTGCCCGACGCCGTCGCGCGCGCCCTGCTGCAACATCTGGATAGTGCCAAGGACGAGGCACCTGAATCCCCCGCGCCAGGCAAGGCAACGACCAGCGTGAGCGTGCCCATGCTGCCCGTCGCCCAGGCCTTCACCGCCATCGGCAACCTGTGCCCCCAGTGCGGCTGCAACACCCTCGTCTATGCCGAGGGCTGCAAGAAATGCATGAGCTGCGGCTACAGCGAATGCTAGCCTGAGGTCATGTCAGGGGGCTGTCGGGATCGTGATCCTGACAGCCCCTTTTTGCTTGTACCAGCAGAGGTAGCAATGGATACGGCGGACGGTTTTATCCGCCCGCCGTCCTGTGCCACCTGCATCCATGGGATGTGCCTGCCAGCACGCCCCATATCGCGATGATCCCTATCGCCCCAGCTTGCCCTTCACCAGATCGGGAATCTCGAAAATGGTGTCAGCGACGGGGACGTTCGCGGCTTGCAGCGCGGCGACCTTGCCCGCCGCCGTGCCGGTGTTGCCCGAGATGATCGCGCCCGCGTGGCCCATGCGCTTGCCCGCCGGAGCGGTGCGGCCCGAGACGAAGCTGATGACGGGCTTCGACATCTCGGGGATGTAGGCCGCCGCGTCCTCTTCGTCGCTGCCGCCGATCTCGCCGCACATCACCACGGCCTTCGTCGCGGGGTCCGCCTCGAAGAGCCGCAGCACGTCGATGAAGGTCGTGCCGATGATGGGGTCGCCACCGATGCCGATGACCGACGACTGCCCCAACCCCGCCGCCGTCAACAGCGACACCACCTCATAGGTGAGCGTGCCCGAGCGCGAGATGAAGCCGATGTCGCCTTCGAGGAAGATGTGGTATGGCATGATGCCCACCTTGCCCGCGCCCGGCGTCGCCAGCCCTGGGCAGTTCGGCCCGATCAGCCGCGTGGGGTGCTCCTTCATGAAAGCCGCCACGCGCGCCATGTCATTGACCGGGATGCCCTCGGTGATGCACACCGTCAGGGGAATTCCCGCGTCGGCGGCCTCCATGATGGCATCCGCCGCGCCGGGGGGCGGCACGAAGATGCACGAGACATTCGCACCCGTCTGCTTGATGGCGTCCTTCACGGTGTCAAAGACGGGCAGGCCCTCGCTGGTCTCGCCGCCCTTGCCGGGCGTGACGCCGCCGACCACATTGGTCTTGCTGGCCAGCATGCCGCGCGTGTGGAACTGCCCCTCGCGGCCCGTGATGCCCTGGACGATGACGCGCGAGTTTTGGTCGAAGAGAATGCTCATTTATGCTTGCCCCCGCTCCTTGATGGCCGCCACGATCTTTTGGCTGGCGTCGCGCATGTCGGTGCCCCAGGTCAGCCCGGCGTCGGCCAGCAGCGCGCGACCCTCGGCCTCGCCCGTGCCCGAGAGGCGTGCCACGATGGGCATGCCAGCGGGCAACTCGCCCTGCGCCATGATGATGCCCTTGGCCACCTCTTCGCCGCGCGTGATGCCGCCAAAGATGTTGACCACGATGCCCCGCACCTGCGGATCGCTGGCGACGAAGAGCAGGGCTTTTTTCATGACCTCGGCCTTTGCGCCGCCGCCAATGTCGAGGAAGTTCGCGGGCTTGCCGCCCGCGCGGGCGACCATATCCAACGTCGTCATCACCAGACCCGCGCCGTTGCCGATGATGCCCACGTCGCCATCCAGCTTGACGTAGGTCAGGCCCTCTTCTTTGGCGCGATATTCTAGCGGGTTCGCCTCTTCGGGTTCGGCCCACGCGGCGAACTCTTTTTGGCGATAGAGCGCGTTGTCATCGATGAGGATCTTCGCATCCGCAGCCATTACCTGGCCATCTGGCGTCAGCGCCAGCGGATTGATCTCGGCCAGCGTCGCGTCCGTCTCGATAAAGGCCTTTGCCAGCGCGGTGAGGATGGCCCCACCCTTGGCGACGACCGTGTGCGGCACGCCCGCCTCGGCCAGCATCCCGCGCGCCTGCTCGGGCAGCAAGCCCCAGCGCACATCCAGCGGGCGCTGGATGATGAGTTCCGGCGAATCAACGGCGACCTGCTCGATGTCGATGCCGCCTGCCGCGCTCACCATCACCACTGGGGCCTGGCTGGAGCGATCCATGATGATGCCGATGTAATACTCTTCCTTGATCTCCAGCTTCGGCACGACCAGCACCTTCTCGACGGTGAGGCCCTTGATGTCCATGCCCAGCACCTTCGCGGCGGCGTCGCGCGCCTGCTCGGGCGTGTCGCCGAACTGGATGCCGCCCGCCTTGCCGCGCC
>JBBQSR010000103.1:0-9947 GCA_038234855.1 Ktedonobacterales bacterium
ATGGTGATGCTCGACGATTCCCGCGCTGCCGCCGACCTGGATGCGCGCGACGCCCTGGCCCCCCTGCGCGACCGCTTCTATCTGCCAGCGGGCAAGATCTATCTGGATGGCAATTCGCTGGGGCTGCCCGCGCGGGCCAGCACGGCGGCGTTGCTGCGCGCCGTGGAGCAATGGCAGACGCTCGGCATCGACGGCTGGACGGGTGCCGCGCCGCCGTGGTTCAGCCTGGGCGAGGATCTGGGCGCGCTGATGGCCCCCCTCGTCGGCGCGGCCCCCGCGTCGGTGGTGGCGACGGGGTCGACCACGGTCAATCTGCATGCGCTGGTGGCGACCTTCTATCAGCCGCAGGGCGCGCGGCGCAAGATCGTCTGTGCCGCGCCCGACTTCCCGTCGGATCGCTACGCGCTCGCTAGCCAGATCGCCCTGCATGGCGGTGCCGCGACCGATCTGGTCGCCATCGAGGCCGACGCCCATGATGTGCTGGACGAAGACGCGCTGATCGCCGCCCTCACCGATGAGGTCGCGGTGGCGGTGCTGCCGGGGGTGCTCTATCGCAGCGGGCAGTTGCTGGATATGCCGCGCCTGACGGCGGCGGCGCACGCGCGGGGCATCGTCATCGGCTTCGATGGCGCGCACGCGGTAGGCGCGGTGCCGCATGCCTTCGAGGAGTGGGGCACCGATTTTGGGTTTTGGTGTGGGTACAAGTACCTGAATGGTGGGCCGGGCTGCACGGCGGGGCTATACGTCCACCCGCGCCACCATGGGCGACTGCCCGCGCTGCGTGGCTGGTGGGGCAACGACAAGGACAGTCAATTCGACATGGCCGCCGATTTCGCGGCGGCGGCGGGGGCGGGGGCCTGGCAGATCAGCACGCCATCGGTCTTCGCCGCCGCGCCGCTGTACGGCTCATTGGCGCTTTTCGCCGAGGTGGGGCTAGACGCCATTCGCGCCAAGTCGCTGGCGTTGACAGATTATCTGATCGCCCTGGTAGATGAATTGGCCGAGTTTGGTTATGGGGTCGGCACCCCGCGCGACCCGGCGCGGCGCGGGGGCCACGTGGCGGTGACGCACCCCGATGCCGCGCGCATCGGCAAAGCGCTGAAGGCGCGCGGCGTCATCCCCGATTTTCGCCCGCCAAATGTCTTGCGGCTGGCCCCTATCGCGTTCTATACCAGCTTCAGCGAGGTATGGGAGGCGGTGCGCCATCTGCGCGCCATCGTGCAAGAGGGGGCGCACCTCGCCTTTACCGAGGGCCGCGACGTAGTGGCCTAGCGCATCTTTCATCGCCATAGCGTGTGCATCAAATGTCAGTGGGTGCCCCCGCGCCTCAGCACACGAAGCGCGCCTGCGCGGGGGGCATCAGCGTTGGGGGAGCGTGGCAGCGTGTGACACGTGACACCGTCCTTTCAACCGCTCGCTGTTCCCTCCGACAGACTTCGTGATTCCACGCGCGGGCGATCCCGCTGGCATCATTTCCCTGCTATGACAATGATGGGCCGGATGATGAAACATCCGGCCCATCTGCATGCTCAAGCGCGGGGGTGTTACGCGGCGGCCTTCTTGGGCGCACGGGCGCGGCGCAGCAGCACCCAAAAGACACCGAAGACGATGGCACCCAGGAGCGCGGCGATGACGTGGACGCTCTCGATGATGATCTCGGTTGGCAGCTTGACATACGCGGTGAAGATGTACGCGCCGAGCAGGGTCAACAGCACCGCCGGGGCGAGGCTGCTGCCGAGCTTCTCGCCCGCCAATGCCTCCGAGATGCCGCCCGCCGCCAGGGCGATTAGCAAGATAACGATGAGGCCAGCAAGGGTGATGGTGTACCCATCGCCGCCAAACAGCCCCAGAATGTTGACCTTAAGATAGCTTTGATGAAAGAGTTGATCGAAAAATCCGCTCGTCGGGAAGACATTAATCGTGGTGGTAGCAGCGAGCAACATGGGTGCCTCCTCATGTGGTTGCTGCCCCCGAAATGGGGCAGCAAATGATAACGACGTGTCGACTAAGCACTTGCAATTAGCATGCCAGCATATAAGCCAATGCACGGGTCATTGCGCTAGTACTCTACCATAAATGAAGATGCCTGGTAAACAGAGATACACGGTTTGTGCTTACTGGAGTCCCAGCGATGCCCAAGTGGAGCTCTGCCGCACCGCTGCGATGGGCTGCGGTGGCTGTGGCTGGGCAGGCAATGGCTGCAAGGTCCCTTGCCACCAGCCCACGTCATGCCAGGCACCCATCTTGTAACCCACCTGGCGATAGATGCCCAGCGGCGTCATCCCGAGCGTTTCGTGCAGCGCGACGCTACCAGCATTGGGCAGCGCGATGCCAGCGAGGACCTGGCAATAGCCCTGTGCGCGCAAGACGGCAAAGAGGGCCGTATAGAGGGTCCGCCCGATGCCATGCCCACGCCATTCTTCGTGGATGTAGACCGAAACATCGGTCGCCCATTGGTAGGCCGCGCGTTCCCGATGCTGACTCGCATAGGCATATCCCACCACGACATCATCTTGCTGACAGACCAACCAGGGCCATTGACTGAGCGTTTTCGCGATCCGCTGGGCCATCTCAGCGACGGTGGGTGGCGTGACCTCGAAGGAGATGATGGTATCGCGCACGATGAGCGCATAAATCGCCTGCACGGCTGGGGCGTCGGCAACCGTCGCCAAACGGATGCTCTGCGTCATGGAAAACCCTCCCGACATTCTTTACAATGCAGCTTTGTAGCATACTCACCCGCGCCATAGACATTGTGCACAAAATACCCGCTACGAAGAAGGCTCCCTTCGTGGTGAAGAGAGCCATCATGATGAGAGGAAACGTGGTTACTCGATGGTGCCGCCGACCAGCACCTCGTCGCCCGTCGCGCCGCCATAGCCGACGGCGGCCTGGCCGGGGGTGATGGCACGCTGGCTCACGCTCAGTGCCACCTCGGCCCGTCCGTCCCCTAGGGGCGTGACGACCGCTGGAATCTCCGCCGCCTTATAGCGGATGCGGATCGCCGCCTCAAAAGGCGCGGTGGGCACCGTGTCGCGTGGATAGTTGACCTCGCGGATGGTGAAGGTGGTCTTTTCTAGGGCGGTCGCGGGGCCGACGATGACGGCGTTGCGCGCGGCGTCGAGCTTGACGACGTGCAACGGCTCGCTGGCGGTGATGCCCAGCCCCTTGCGCTGCCCCACGGTATAATAGGCCAGGCCGCGATGCTCGCCCAGCACCGCGCCGTCGATGTCCAGCAGCGGCCCCGGCGTCAGCCCCGGCAGATTCGCCTCCGCCGCCGAGAGGCGACCTGCGCGCAGGTCGGCGTAGCGCTGCACGAAGCCGCGATAGTCGTTCCCCGCGACGAAGCAGATCTCTTGGCTGTCGGCCTTCTTCGCCACGGCTAGGCCGAAGCCCTCGGCCAGGGTACGGACCTCGGGCTTGGTCATCTCGCCGAGGGGAAACATGGCGTGCGCGAGCTGGTGCTGATTCAGCAGGTGCAGCATGTAGGATTGATCCTTCGCGCGGTCCACCGCGCGACGCAGACGGCGCTCGCCCGTCTGGGGGTCGTCATCGACGCGCACATAATGGCCCGTCGCCAGGTATTCCGCCCCCAGCGCCAACGCGCGGTCGAGCAGCAGCGTGAAGCGGATGGTGCGGTTGCAGCGCAGACACGGATTCGGCGTGCGTCCAGCGGCGTACTCATCATAAAAGAAGTCAACGATGGCGCGCTGAAAGGGTTCCTCGACATTGACCAGATAGAAGGGGATGTCGAGCTTTTGCGCCACGCGCCGCGCGTCGTAGACCGACTCTTCAGAGCAGCACTTGTTTTCGCTGGTGAGGTCCACACAGGTGTCGTCGTGCGCCGCTGGCTCGGACCACAGGCGCAGCATGATCCCCACCACGTCGTAGCCCTGCTGCTTGAGCAGCGCGGCGGCGACGGAGCTATCGACCCCTCCACTCATGGCGATCACTACCCTGGTCATCTGTTCGTTCCGTTTCCTGTGTGGGCATGGCCCCGTGCCTACTTCATCTTGTGAAGCATAACACATGGGCGCTCAACTGGCAACCTGGGCGCTCTGCCGCAGCCGCGCGTAGAGGGCGTCTTTGTGCTGCGCGAACATCTGGCGATAGTCGGGCGTGGTGATCTCATCTGTCCACATGATGTAGGCGTCTTCGTTGTTGTCGGTGTAATAGCGCGGGCGCGTGCTGACGATCTTGAAGCCATATTTGTGGTAGAGCGCCTTCGCGGGTTCGTTGGTGACGCGCACCTCCAGGGTCATCCAGCGCGCGCCGATCTGGTAGCCGATGTCGATGAGCGAGGTCAACAGCAGTTCGCCCAGGCCGCGTCGCCGCGCCGTGGGGTGCGTGGCGATGGTGGTGATGTGGGCTTCATCGACCATCAGCCACAGCCCGGCATAACCGATGAGCGCCTGTTGCGCTGGCTCGCCCGCCGCCACCCGCGCGGGGGTGAGGAAGCCAAAGGGAAAGCTGCGGCGCGGCTGTGGCTCGCTCGCCGCCATCTGCGCCGCCCGCTCGGCGATGACGTCATCGCGCAGGACGATGTAGTGCGCCCAGGCGTTTTCTTGGATCTCGTGTCGATAGGCGCTCGCCGGCCACTGCGACGTCGGGTACGCCAGCTTCTCGATCTCGACGACGCGCGGGATGTCGCCCATCGTCATTTTACTGACAACATATCGCACCGATGATTCCTCTTTGGGCAGCGCCAGAAAGGCGCGTGATAAGACCTGATCCGGTTTCACTGGGCACCTGGGAGCGGGTGGCGGGTGCTGGCGGTGATGTTGGGCCGCCGCACATACGTCGGCTCCAGTGCCAGCGGGTCGTCCCGTTCACCCGCTGCCAGGCGCAGCAACGCCAGCCGTCCCAGCCCCACCGCGCGGTCGGGGGCCGCCGCTGGTTCCGCCAGCCGGACGCGCTCCGCGCCGAGCGCCGCCAGCAACGCCTGCCCATGGGCGGGTGTATATTCGCCACAGAGCACGATGTCGCCAGCGGGTGCCGCCGCGCCGATGTCACCCACCAACGCGATGGCGATGGGGCCGCGCGGCTGCACATGCGTCGCCGCCGCCGCTTCGCCTGTTCTCAGATCATACCAGCACATGTACAGTTCGTCGCGCCCGGCTTCGAGCACGGCGAGGATGGTGCCGGATCGTCTTGCAAGGTCGGTGCCAGCCGCTTGATGCCGCAGGGCATCTTCGGCCAGTCCATCCAGCGTCGAAAGGCCGATCAGGGGTACACCCCAGACGTAGGCGAGCGTTTTCGCCGCCGTCACCGCGACACGCGTGCCATTGAATGACCCCGGCCCCGTCGCCACGGCCAGCGCCGTCACGTCCCCACGCGTCGCGCCCACCATGGTGAAGAGCGTATCGATGCCGCCGAAAAGCTGTGTGCTGTGCTCGCGGCCAATCGCCCAGCTATGGGTGGCGACGGGCACGCCGTCACGCATGAGCGCCAGGCTGGCCCAGTTGGTCGAGGCATCCATCGCGAGCAGCATATCCATCACCTCAGCGCGCATTGGGCCAGCAAAAAATAGCCGCGTTCGCCACGCGCGCAGCCCGTGATGCGCCGCTTGCGCGCGCCCGTCACGGCCAATTCTAGCCACAGATGCGGCATCGTCCAGGCCTCTGGGGCGCGCTCGGCCCATTCCACCACGCAGACGCCCGTGCCATTGAAGTAGTCCGCGAAACCGAGCGACCACATCTCTTCGGGGTCATCGAGCCGATACAAATCGAAGTGGTAGAGCGGCATGCGTCCGCTCAGGTGCTCTTTGAGCAGGGTGAAGGTCGGGCTGTTGATGACCTCAGCGCAGTCTAACCCGCGCGCGAAACCCTGGGTCAGTGCCGTCTTGCCGCTGCCCAGCGGGCCGCTCAGCAGCAGCACATCGCCGGGCGTGGCGCTGCGGCCCAGCCGTTCGCCGAGCGCCTGGGTGTTGCGCAGCGCGCCGACATCGAGCACGGTGGTGGGCGCGCCATCGGGGCAGGGGAGCATCGCCGTCACCGTGCGCTGGCCGCGAGGGCGTTGGTGAGCGAATGGCAGAGGGGCAGCCCATCGGTGCCGCCCAGCTCCGGCTCGCAGCACCGCTCGGGGTGCGGCATCAGCGCCATGACGTTGCCACGCGGGTTGATGATGCCCGCGATGTTGTTGCGCGATCCGTTGGGGTTCGCCGCCGCCGTCACTTGCCCATCGGCGTCGCAATAGCGCAAGACGACGCCACGCCGCGCTTCCAGGCCCTCTAGCTCCGCGTCATCCAGATAAAAGTTGCCCTCGCCGTGCGAGATGGGGATGCGTAGCACCTGGCCCACCGTGCACGCGCTGGTGAAGGGCGTGTCGGTGCGCTCTACCCGCAGATGCACCCATTCGCAGCGAAACGCCATGCCCGCGTTGCGGCGCAGCGCCCCTGGCAGCAGCCCCGCCTCGCAGAGGATCTGGAAGCCATTGCAACTGCCCAGCACCAGCCCCCCATCGTCCGCGAACCGCGCGACGGATTCCATGATGGGCGAGAAGCGCGCGATGGCCCCGGCGCGCAGATAGTCGCCATGGGCGAAGCCGCCGGGGACGATCAGCGCGTCGCAGCCGCGCAGGTCGCGGTCGCCATGCCACAGATATTCCGCCTCGTGGCCCAGCACGCGCGTTAGCACGTGGTGCCAGTCGCGGTCGCTCCACGTCCCCGGAAACACCAAAATCCCAAATTTCATCGCTCGTTGATCTCCTCGCGCCGCCGCTGAAAATGACCCTTCAGTATACGACACCGGGCAGCGGGTTCGTCAGCGCGGGGATGCGACGCTAGGCGACGTCGCCCCAGAGGATCGTGTGGCGCGTGCCATCGGGCAGGTCGAGGATGAGCGCGCCATTCTCGGTGACATCCACCGCGACGCCCGCGACCAATGCGTCGCCCTGGTGCACGGTCGTCGGGTGGCCCAGCGTCACCAGCCGCGCCCGCCACGTCGCCAGCAGGGCCGCCGCACTGGTGGGGTCGGCGGCCAGGCGCTGTGCCCACGTTCCTAACTCGCGTAGGAAAGCGACGATGATGGGTTCACGCGCAAAGGGTTGGCCGATGGCATCTTGCAGGGTGGTGGCCTTGGCGGCGATCTCGGGCCAGGGGGCGAGTGAGCCATTCACGTTCATGCCGATGCCGACGACGGCGGCGAGGCGGTTGCCGGGCAGCGTCGTCGTCTCGATGAGGATGCCCGCGACTTTGCGCCCGTCCACCAGCACGTCGTTGGGCCATTTCAGCCCGATGCGCGCGGGGTCGAGGCCCTGGCCAGCACCAGCCAGTGCGGCGTGTAGGTCGGGTGCAGCAAGACCGAGAGGAGGATCTGCTGGCCCGGCAACGTCACCCAGGGCCGCCCTTGTCGCCCCCGTCCGGCGGGCTGGGCATCGGTCAGCACCAGCGTGCCCGCCGTCGCACCCTGCACCGCGCGCTCTAGCGCCACGGTGTTGGTCGAGGGGATCACCGCCTCATAGACGCGCGGGAAGCCTAGCCCCGCCACCGGCAGTTGCTGCCCCAACCAAGCCAGATCCAGCGATTCATCCATCGCGCGGCCCCTTTTGTCTGTTCGTTGAAACCGTCCGTGAGGTGCCCTCGTGGCGTCCATGCCCTTCCTGATTACGTCCGCGCGCCGCTGACGCGCTGAAACTGCTCGGCGAAGGATTGGATCGCCGAGAAGGGCAGGTGGTCGCCGATATCGCGCCCGTAGTACGCCCGCGCGATGGTGAGGTCGGGGGCCAGCAAGAAGTCGGCGGGCAATTGCAGATGGTTGCCATCGCTGAATTTGCCCAGGTTGCGGCGCACCGCCTCGCGGACCTGCGGCCAGCGGCCTACGTAGCCACGCACCACGCCCCACAGCGAGCGACGCCGCGCCTGATAGAGGCGAAAGATCGCTTGCTCTGGGTCGGCGATGGCGGGCATCAGTTGGCTGATGTCGCGCGCGTAATGCAACGTCGTCGCGCGCGATGTCTCGAAGATGCCGATGACGCGCAGCCCCAGCGCAGTAAGCGCGGGCAGTTGCTGGTGCAAGTACCAGAGTCGCAAGCTGCACACCTGGCAGGCGGCGGAACGATAAAATGAGAGTAACATCGGCTGCCCCGCGAATTGATCCAGACGCACCTCGCGCCCATTGACATCCGTTGCCGCGAAGAGGGGCGCGGACATCCCCACCTGAAGTTTCATGAACGACGCCAAGGCCCTTTCTACCAAGAACGCTGGGGAAAAATCCCCGACCCTCTGAATTAAAGCGGCGAGACGACACGCGACGCCATCCCTAGCCGTTTTGGCTGAGCTCATGAGGAGTGCCTTCGCGGGAAATCGTTGCGAAGCAAACGCGCGCACAATTCCAGGGGGCAGATCTCCGCTGACGCCGCCGCGCCCTTGTCGCTGTGGCGTATCATGTGGGGTGAGATACGCGCACAAGGAGCAATGGTCATGACGGTATCGGTGGGCTTGGTCGGCTATGGCTTGGCGGGCGCGGTGTTTCACGCGCCCTTGATCACCAGAGTCGCGGGGCTGACCCTGGCGGCGGTGGTGTCGTCTGACGCGGCGAAGGTGCAGCGCGACTACCCCGGCATGCGGGTCGAGCCGTCGCTGGAACGGCTCTTGGCCGATGAGACGATCACGAGCGTCGTCATCGCCACCCCCAACACCACCCATGTCGATTTCGCCAGACAAGCGATTTTGGCGGGGAAGCATGTCGTGGTCGACAAACCCTTTACCATCCATGCCGCTGAGGCTGATGAATTGATCGCGCTGGCGCAGCAGCACCACGTGCTGCTCAGCGTCTACCAGAGTCGGCGATGGGACAACGATTTCCTGACGATCCGGCATCTGCTGGCGACGCACCTGCTCGGCGAGATTTCGACCTACGAGGGGCACTATGACCGCTTCCGCCCAGAGGTCGCCGACCGCTGGCGCGACCAGGCTCTGCCGGGGTCGGGGATGCTCTATGACCTGGGGTCGCATCTGATCGACCAGGCGCTGACGCTCTTTGGGCTGCCGACGACCGTGCGGGCGGATGTGCAGGCGCTGCGCCCTGGCGCGGTGGTCGATGATTATTTCCATCTCACGCTCGGCTACCCACGGCTCAATGTCATCTTGCATTCGGGCATCATCGTGCGCGAGCCGGGGCCGCGCTTCCAGATCCACGGCACCAAGGGCAGCTTCATCAAATATGGCCTGGATTCGCAGGAAGACGCGCTGAAGGCGGGGCAGCGCCCTGGCGCGCCAGGCTGGGGCGCGGACAACGCCGCCGACTATGGCCGTGTGACACTGGATGTCGGGGGCATCACCATCAATGGCACCATCCCCACCCTGCGCGGTGGCTACGAGGGCTTCTATCAATCCTGGGCGGCGGCGATCAGCGATGGGCAGCCCGTGCCGGTCGATCCGGTCGATTCGCGCAACGTCATCCGAGTCATCGAATGCGCGCTGCAAAGCCAGGCCGAGCAGCGAACGATCCCCTTCACCGCAGGAGGCGCGCAATGAGCGAACTCGACGATCTGGTGCAGGAACTGCTGCGACAAGAGATAGATCTGCAATGCACGCGTTTCACCAATGAGATGGCGATGGACCTAGGGCTGGCGTTGCGCGATGAGGCACGCACGCGCGGGAAAGCCGTGACGATTGACATCAGCCGCCATGGTCAGCAGCTCTTCCATTACGCCATGGCCGGAACCTCGGCGGACAATGATGCCTGGATTCGCCGCAAGAACAACGTGGTCAATCGCTTTGGCCACAGTTCCTTTTACGTCGGCACCACGCTGAAACGCGCGGGGCAGACCATCGAGGAAAAATATCTGCTCGACGGGCACGAGTACGCCGCGCATGGGGGCGCGTTCCCGCTGATCATTCGTGAGGTGGGGGTCGTGGGCACCGTCACCGTCTCGGGCTTGCCGCAGCAAGAGGACCACGAGGTCGTGGTGACGACCCTGCGCCGCTTCTTGGAACGCTAGAGAGG
>JBBQSR010000104.1:0-9916 GCA_038234855.1 Ktedonobacterales bacterium
TTGGATCAGGCGGTTGAGTTCGACGGCGTATTCCAGCGGCAACTCTTTGACGATGGGTTCGATGAAGCCGCTGACGATCATCGTGTAGGCTTCCGCTTCGGTGATACCCCGGCTCATCAGATAGAAGAGCTGCTCTTCGCCGACCTTCGAGACGGAAGCTTCGTGGCCGATCTCGACGTCCTCTTCCTCGATCTCGATGTAGGGATAGGTGTCGGTGCGCGAGCTTTCATCCAGCAGCAGCGCGTCGCAGCGCACGTTGGATTTGACGTGGTGCGCGCCCTTCTGCACCTTGAGCAAGCCGCGATAGCTGGACCGCCCGGCCCCCTTCGAGATGGACTTGCTGACGATGGTCGAGGAGGTGTGTGGCGCGACGTGCACCATCTTGCCGCCCGCGTCCTGGTGCTGGCCATCCGAGGCAAAGGCGACCGAGAGCACCTCGCCCTTCGCGCCCGGCTCCATCAGCCACACGGCAGGGTACTTCATAGTAAGCTTGCTTCCGAGATTGCCGTCGACCCATTCCATCGTCGCGTTGGCGAAGGCCTGGGCGCGCTTCGTCACGAGGTTGTAGACGTTCTTCGACCAGTTCTGGATGGTGGTGTAACGGACGCGCGCACCGGGGCGGACGATGATCTCCACGACCGCGCTGTGCAGCGAGTCGGTGGTGTAGGTCGGTGCCGTGCAGCCCTCGACATAATGCACATAGCTACCTTCATCGGCGATGATCAGCGTGCGCTCGAACTGGCCCATGTTCTGCGCGTTGATGCGGAAGTAGGCTTGCAGGGGCAGGTCGATGCTGACGCCCTTCGGCACGTAGATGAACGAGCCGCCCGAGAAGACCGCCGAGTTCAGCGCGGCGAACTTGTTATCGTTCGGCGGGATGATGGTGGCGAAGTAGGGGCGGAAGATGTGCTCATATTCGCGGAAGGCGGTGTCGGGGTCCACGAAGATGACGCCCTTTTCTTCCAGGTCCGCGCGAATCTTGTGGTACACGACCTCGGATTCATACTGTGACCCCACGCCCGCCAGGAACTTGCGTTCGGCCTCAGGGATGCCCAGCTTCTCGAAGGTGTCGCGGATGTCTTGGGGCACTTCATCCCACGTCGTGCCGGAATCTTGCATCGGCTTGACGTAGTAGTAGATGTTTTGGAAGTCGATGTCGCTGAGCGTGCCACCCCAGTTGGGCATGGGCCGCTGGAAGAAGAGGTCGAGCGAGCGGTGGCGGAAATCGCGCATCCACTGCGGCTCGTGCTTCATCTCGGCGATCTGCTCAACGATCTCGTGGTCCAGCCCCTTGCGCGACTTGAAGACGTAGTTCTCTGGCTGCGAGAAGCCATATTTATATTCTTCGCTGACGATTGGTTCTGCGCTCACCGTTCGCTCCTTAACACCGGGGGTGCGCCCCATGGGGCGTCGCCGGATGTGTTGCTCTGGTTAATTCCGAGTAACTCTATCAGAATTATGCCACAAAACACGGGGGTGCGGCAAGACTATGGTGCCGAGATGACAAGATGTGTGTACGAAAAATGCCCCAGCGGCAGAGGCGCGTTGGGGGCTGGGGCAAAGGGCGGGTGAGATGTCTATCGGCCACTCATAGAGTGCCCAGCACTTTTCAGGGATACGCGGTATAGAAGACGACACCATTGATGAGTACCTGATATTGCTCCGCATGTGCGGGATCTTCCCGTACCGTTACGGGAAAGCCGCCAGCCTCTAGCCCGACATCTGTGTCCATCAATTGCTGGCAAACGATCCCCACCGGATCGCAACTCCACAGTGTCACCTCAGCAACGGTGCTCTCGCGCAAGGTATACAGCAGGAGCAGCGGTGTCCCCTCCATTGATTCTTCCTGCACGAAAAACTTTCCGGCTGGCGGAAACATGGCAATGGCGATGATCGCGAGCGTCAGGCAAAGCCCCATCAGGGCGGCATCGCGGATGATCGCGCCCCGCCCTCGCGTCTGCCAGCGCCGTGTGGCACGCCACACGAGCACCCCGATGCTGCCCAGGGCCACAATGGCGAGGACAACGAGGCCCACCTTTAGGCGCAACAACAGATCGTGGGTCAACAATGGCCACAGCGCGAGATGCGTCACCCATAGGAGGCCATAGAGAAGCAGCGGCACCAAGAGCGGCAGGCCGATGCCCAGCACAACCTGAAGTTTGCGCGAAACCTGGGAAGTCGCCATCGCCAGCCTCCTGCAAAGCACTGCGGACATGCATCTATAATGCCTAGCGCGACTAGCGGTTGCTCTGCACGGCATCCCCCACGCTGTTCTCGCTAGGCTCGTCTCATAGGGCTATACGCCATGCACCGCGAAGCTGGCCCAGTAGAGGGGGTGGGCGAAGGGCTTATCTTGCGGCAGGGCGAAGTCGGCCAGGGTCAGGTCGGGGTCGCGGGCGATGTCGTTGCCATAGTCACGCGCCAACTCTGCTTGCGACAGATTGCGCAGCCAACGTTGCGCGTTGCGGAGCGCCTGAGCGGGCTTTTGTTCCTCGCGAAGGTACAATTCGGCGAAGCGGCGCATCAGCAGCAGCGTCGCCAGATCGCTGGCGGGCCACAGGCACGCCGCCACGCCGCCCGCGCCGCCGACCAGCAGCGCCGCCGCCATCCCCACGCCCTCGTCAGGGGCGTTCGCCGCCGACATGGCCGACTGCCCGGCGGCCAGCACCACCAGCCGCACACCGCGCAACCGCACCGCGCCACCCAAGATGTCGCTGACCCGCAGCGCGCTGCCCTCGGCAAGCTCCAGGTACGAGGCCTGGGGACGGTCGGGGTAGTACGCGCTGGCGCAGGCCAAGTGCACATACGCGCGCTCGCCGATGGCCTTCGTCACCGCATCGGCGTTGGCCTTGCGGCGGATCAGCAGCGTGCAGGACTGCCCCGCGCGGCTGGCGACCTGGGCGATGGCCTCGGCCTCGTGCTCGGCCCAGTCGAGCGCCGTGCTGGCGGGCTGCGGGTTGCCGATGGCCGCGACGCCCGAGCGCAGCACCACGGCGGAGGCCGCACGGGCCAGGGCCAACCGTTGCGCCGACGGCGTGTACGTCACCTCGAATGCGTCCTGAAAGAGCGCATCGGGGCTGCTCTGCGGCGTCGGGTCCTCGCCGTCTTCGTCGCGCATGGGGGCGGCGAGGCCGATGGGCGCGGCGTGCAGCGGCAACGTCGCCAGCCGCCCCTGTGGTACCAACACCACGGCGCGCATCCCCAGCGCGTGCAGCCGCTCGGCCAGGGGGGCCATCAGGTCGTGGCCGAGCGCGTCTAGCCAGGCATCCAGCACGTTGGGGCGCGGCAGGTTGCCGAGCTGTGTCTTCACCACATGCTCTTCGTCGTCCTCGCGTGGGGCCAGCTTTTCCAGCTTCGCCGTCGTCAGGTCTGGCGCGAAAAGGATGTGGTCGTCGCCCGGCTCACCGACGCCACCAGGGAGGATCAGCGCGAAGGTGCCACCCGTCGTCGTGGCGACATACGTCAGCGCCTGCCCCTTGGTCGCCGCCCCCGCGATCTGCTTGAAGCTGAGCGGCGGATGCAGGAAGTCGCCGCGCGTCCGGCGCACGGCGGCGATGGCGGCATCGAGCGCGGTCTGGGCGTTGCGACGCTCGAAGGCCAAATCGTCCAGGCTGCGCTGCAAATAGCTGGTGGGGGTTTCCTGGCTCAGCCGCAGATTCTCGGAGGTCAGGTCGCCGCCCGCGCCGACGACGCGCTGGGCGTTCTCATACATCGCTGCCTGTTGCATCTGCGCGCGCTCAAAGGCGAGGCGGTCCGGCGTCGGTGCGGCCAACAGGGCCAGGCGGTCGCGCTCCAACATCTCATCCAGCGCGCGGGCGCGGCCCGCTTCGATCCGCTGGGCGGCGTCGCGGGGGCGGCGCAGCTTTAGCAGACAATAGGCGTCGTGCGCGACCATCTCGCCATGCTCGCGCAAGCGGGGCGAGGGGCCGCCCGCGCCGATGCCCAGGACGTAGAGCGTCTCGGACGCGGCGATGGCGCTGGCATACATATCGTGCGCCTCGGCCCACCGCCCCAGGTCAAAGAGCAGCGCCGCCAGGTTGCGCGCAGTGCGACGATGCTCGCTGGGGAAGGCGTCGCGCGTGCGCACCCGCAACGCTTCCTGGTAGCAGGTGATGGCGCGGGCGAGATTCTCGGTGCGGTCGCCCGTCAGGCGTTCGCGGTAAGCGTTGCCGAGATTGTTGCGGGTGTCGGCCCATTCCAGCGGCGTGCGTTCGCGCGTCTGCACCTGCGCGGAATCTTCGTAGTACGCGATGGCGCGCTCGATGTTGTCGGTGCGGTTGCCAAAGACGCGGTCGGTGTAGGCCACGCCCAGGTTGTGGCAGATCAGCGCCCATTGGTCCGGTGAGTTCGCGCGGGTAAAGTAGGTCAGCGCGGCCTCGAAGCCGGTGATGGCTTGCTCGATGTTGCCCATGCGCGTGCCGTTGGCGCGCTGACCATAGGCATTGCCCAGGCTCAGTTGGTCGGTCGCCCATTCGTAGGGGGTGCGTTCGCGCGAACGCACGCTCAGCGCGGCCTCGAAGGCGGCGATGGCGCGGTCCAGGTTCTCGGCGCGCGTGCCGATGCCGCGCAGATAGTATGCGCTGCCCAGCGCCTCTTGCGTTGCCGCCCACTCTTGGGGCGACACCTCGCGCGTGCGCACCTCGAGCGCGGCTTGCAGCGACTCGATGCCTTGCTCGACATTCGACGCTGGCTCCCCTAGTTCCCGCGCCAGGAAGGCCAGGCCCAGGTAGTGCTGCCCTAGTGCCCAGTCCGACGGATATTCGAGCTTGGTGAAGATGTGCAGCGAACCGTCCAGCGACTCGATGGCGAGCTCGACATTCTGTGTGTGGTCGCCGGAGGTCAAGCGCGGCAAGATCAGGCCGATCTCGCGCTGCAACGCGGCCCAGAGCAGGTCGTCTTGCTCGCGCGCGGCCAGGTCCAGCGCGGCCTCGCACAGGGCGATGCGCTCCTCGAGCCGGGTGGCAAGCTCGGGCGATTCGAGCCGCGCCAAGATGGCGTCCAGGTCGGCGGCGGGGGCCTCGTGTGGCCACGGCATGCGGTCAAAGGCGAAGTCGAGGCCCTCGCGCTGCGCGACCTCCAGCGTTTGCAGGTATCGCGAGAGGATCTGCGCCGCGCCCGGCCCGACCTTCTCGGCGACGCGGCTGACGTTCGCCCGCAGCAGCATCAGCGCGGTGTTCGAGAGCAACTCGGGGTGCCGCTCGACGACCATGCGCGAGGCCGCCCAGTCATCCGCGTTGACATAGTCTTCCAGCGCGGCGGCGACGCCATCTGGGTCCACGGGCATGCCAGGCAGGCGCATCGGCGACTGGGGCCGTGAACTGGTGGGGCGATAGACCCCCGGCGCGGAAAGGCGCTCGCGTTCGGCATCGGTCGTCCGGGGCAGCGCCTCGGGCGGCATGCCGCGCAGCGGGGCGGTCGGCGCGGTCGCGTCGAAGCGCCCGCCGATGCGGACGACCTCGACATCGTGCGGCGTCTGTGGCGCGGGCAGCATGGGGGGTGCCCCTGGCAAGGGAGCTTCGGGCTTCTTGGCGCGGCGAAAACGGCGAAACATGGGGCGGGTGTCTCCTTCAGCCAGGGCGGGTGTCTGCGTGTTCGGCTCCCATTGTAGCATGGCTTCCCGCTCCTGACGAGGGGGAATCCGCGCGATGGGCTGAAGGTCAGCATGCGGAGGCACAGGTAACGCTCACCGACGATGCCGCCAAAATGCTGCCGTGTTACGCGCACACGTCTCGCTGCATAGATCGCTAGTGATGATAAACAGCAGCAATTCAGCACCAACGGAGGGCTACATGCATCGCGTGATTCAGCCAAAGATCCTCTATTTCGGTACCCCCGTCGTCTTGATCAGCACGCGCAACGCGGATGGCACCACCAACATCGCGCCGATGTCGTCGGCCTGGTGGCTGGACCAGTCGTGCATGCTGGGGATGAGTGACCGCTCGCAGACGATGAGTAACCTGCTGCGTGAGGGCGAGTGCGTGCTGAATCTGCCTTCCGTCCAGCAGGTGACGGCGGTTGATCGACTCGCGCTCTTGACGGGGCGCAACCCCGTCCCTGATTATAAGGTGGCGATGGGTTATCGCTATGAGCCAGACAAATTCGCCGCCGCTGGCCTCACGCCTGCGCCATCGCATCTCGTGCGCCCAGCACGGGTGGCGGAATGCCCCGTGCAGATGGAAGCGACCCTGCACGCCGCCCACCCCTTTGGCGAAGAGGATGATCACCTCTTGGCGGCGGAACTGCGCGTCGTCCGCACCCACATCGACGAAACGCTGCTCGTCCCCGGAACGACCGACCACATCGACCCCGATGCGTGGCAGCCGCTCATCATGAACTTCACCGAGTTTTACGGACTCAGCGGGCGCGTGCATCCTTCGCGCCTGGCGAAAGTCTATCGTCCGGCTGTAGCCGCCCGCTGACGGAGAGAACCCGGTGCATAGGGCAGAAACCTTTTGCGAGCGCATCTTGCAAGAGGCGGCGCAATACGTTTCTGCCCTATCCCTGGCGGCGTACCAAAGGACGTGCTGATCGTTCGCGCCCAAGGCGGCGAGCAGCCCACATTTATGCATCATTGCACGAATTCAAGAGCACCCAGAACCGCGATATTTGCCACTCCCGTTGCTCACGCCCCCCTTGACTTTCCACCGCTCATCCGGTATACTGGCTAACGTGTGGTGCGCGCATGCACCAACACCACCTCTTCAGGAGACGATCACGATGGCAAATGGGATGTTAAACACCGTGCTGGCTACCACCCTCTTCGGTGGCCTTTTCGGTGGTCCCAACGTGGCTGCTCGGGCATTCCTGTGCCCACGCGCTGCCTGCCGTCCGGTCGTTCGCATCCGCAAGCATTAACTCTTCCCCACTGACCGAGGCGACCGCAGGCACGCGCAAAGCGTCACCTGTGGCGGCGTGCTGTGCGCCCATCGCGCTCGGTCTTCCCCGAATCGCTGCTCTGCATGAGCGCCGCCCACCTCACCGAACCATCGCGCACTATCGCGCGCATTGTTGACAGTCGCTGTCTCGTTCCGCAGGTATCCTCTGAACCTGCCGTATGAAAGGAGGCGTGCTTATGCCCTTCATCCGCCTTGGGAACCTCGGGGTCGTCACCGACCACCACGCATCGTTACCGCGCGTCGGCGTATCGCCGCACCGCGCGCAATCGTAGGAGTAACACAGCACCCATGTCTTCATTCGCACCAGCCCCAGCCGAGAGCCACAGCCAGCGGGGCGACGTCGGCGCAGCGTATCGTCCCGCTGATCTCGTGCATCTGCGCGAGCTGACCCAGGGCCAGGGAGACGCCCTGGTCATCGACCACCTCATCAAGAAATTCGAGAAGCCCGGCGATCTCTTCGCGGGCATCAAAGACCGGCTGCGCAAGCGCGACGCCGAGGCCCCGGCACGCCCCAAAGCCGTGCGCGCGGTAGATGACATCTCGCTGCGCATCAAGCGGCGCGAGATCTACGGCGTGCTCGGGTCGAATGGCTCGGGCAAATCGACGCTGATCCGCGTCATCTCAACGCTGCTGCTGCCCGATAGCGGCACCGTGCGCGTCTTTGGCCATGATGTCGAGCGCGAGGCGCTGGCCGTGCAGCGGCTGATCAACCGCGTCAGCGTCGAGGCGGCCTTCTTTCGCAAGCTCAGCCCGATGGAAAACCTGATCTATTCCGCGCGGCTGTATAACCTCGAGATCCCCACGGCGCGTGAGGAGATCCGTGGGCTGCTGACGGAGCTGGGCATCAAGCCCGACCGCTTCGACCAGCCGCTCGAAAACATGTCGCGCGGCATGCAGCAAAAGGTCGCCATCGCGCGGGCCTTCCTGACCGCGCCGGTCTTGCTGCTGCTGGACGAGCCGACCACCGGCCTAGACCCACGCTCCAAGAGCGACGTGCAACGCTTCGTGGCCCGCCTGCGCGACACGCACGACGCGACCGTGCTGCTGACCACGCACGACATGGACGAAGCTGAGGCGCTGTGCGACCGCATCGCCATCATCGACGGCGGGCGCATCGTAGCCGAGGACACCCCGGCCAACCTGCGCGCCCGCGTCAGCGCGGAACTCGGCACGACCACTGCCGTGACGATGAACGAGGTCTTCATGCACTTCACCGGGCGCGACTGGGAAGCGCACGAGAACGAGGACGAGGGGGACGACGCGGCATGAGCCTGAGTCCATCGCGCAACCTCGTCGTGCAATCGCGCGCGGCCTACGCCTTCTTTGAGCGCAACTGGAACCTGTCGAAGCGGTACTGGGCCTGGGAACTCGTCTTCCTGGTCTATAACCTCGTGAACGCGCTGGCGGTGACGTACATCGCCGTCAGCGCCAATACGGTCATTCCGGGCCTGAAGATCAGCCAGGCGCAGCTCAACTTCGCCGTGCTATACCTGACCATCGGCACGGCCATCTGGACGTACATCTCGGTCTGTTTCGACAACGTGACCGAGGTCGTCACAGTGGAAAAGTGGGAAGGGACCATCGAATATACCTTCATGGCCCCCATCGCGCGCATCACGCAGATGCTCGGCACCTGCGCCTATGCAATCCTGCATGGGCTGTTGCTGACGGCGGTGCAGTTGGGGGTGATGGCGCTCTTCTTCCACATCGACCTCAGCCACGCGAACTATCTGACGACGCTGGTGCTGCTGGCGGTCGGCTCGGTGTCGTTCATCGGTTTCGGCATCATGGCCGCAGTGCTGCCGATGCTGTTTACCGAGCGCGGCGCGCAGATGGCGTACATCATCCGCGCGGTGTTGCTGCTGTTGTCGGGGGTGTACTATCCCATCTCGGTGCTGCCGACCTGGGTGCAGCCCCTCGCGCGCATCTCGCCCGTTACCTATGTGCTGGATGGCATCCGCGCGGGGCTGATGCGGGGCGTCCCCATCTGGCACCTGTGGAACTATGTCCTGATCTTGCTGGCCGAGGGGGCCATCACCATCCCCGTCGGCCTGTGGATTTTCCGGCGCGCTGAGATCTATGCCAAGCGCACCGGCAAACTGAAGCGAAATGGCTAAAGGAGCATCCCAACCATGACGATATCGACCGAAACGCAGTCCCCTATCTTGCGCGACATGGGCGACGGGGTGATCCTCCGTCGCTTAGCGGAAAAGGACCTGGACGCGCTCTATGCCATGCACACCGAGATCTTCGAGGAAGGAGCCGCCGCCGCCGCGCGTGCCATCATCGATGGCTATAGCCGTGTTGGGTCACGCGACCTCTTTGTGGTCGCGGAGGACACGACGACGGGGCAGATCGTCTCGTCGCTGTGCCTCTTGGGCAAGACGCTGACGTATGATGGCATCCCCTTCGCTGCGGGGATACCCGAATTTGTGTTGACGCGGCCCGCGTATCGCCGCCGGGGCCTCATCCGCGCGATGATGGAGGTCGTGCATGAATGGAGCGCGGCACGCGGCGACCAGATGCAGCTCATCGGGGGCATCCCCAATTACTATCGCCAGTTTGGTTACGATATGGCATTGGCACTCGATAACGCACGTGTCGGCTTCAAGTCCTACGTGCCCAAGCTGAAAGAGGGCGAGACCGAGGGGTACACCCTGCGCCCCGCGACATTGGACGATCTGGCGTTCATCACCGAAACCATGGCCTATGGCAGCCGACGCTATGCCGTCACCGATGTTGCGCCGCAAGACTACTGGGAAGGGCTACTGCGTCATACCCTGGAAGAGCGGCCCTTTCACCGTGTCTTTCGCATCATCCAGACGGCGGCGGGGGAGCCAGTGGGCTTCATGGTGCATGGCTCACGGCTGCGTGGCGACCATCAACTCACTGTCGTTCGGCTGGAGCTAAAGCCAGGGGTGTCGTGGCTGGCGGTGTCGCTGCCCGTGCTGCGCTACCTCGTGGCGACAGGCGAGGAATATGGGCAGCGCGAGGGCAAAGAGTTTGGCACCTATAACTTT
>JBBQSR010000105.1:0-9900 GCA_038234855.1 Ktedonobacterales bacterium
ACCAACTCGGACCAAGCCGAATCATGATGTTGCCAAAGATCGGTTGGTTGGCGGATTTGCTGTCGGCTAGGGCGATCAGCGTCAGCGCGGAACTCAGCACCATGCCCACCAGCCAGCCCGTGAGCACGGCCCCCGTGTGCAGTGTGCTACGTCGCCAGATGTAGAGGGCGGGCAGCGTTTGCAGGATCCAAATCCCGCCAAGGAGTTGAAAATTGGCCAACGTTCCCAGGGTCTTTGTTTGGATGCTGAGCAGCACGAGCGCGAGCGCACCCACCTTGACGATCATCGAGGTGATGCGTGCGGCGGTCAAGAGTTCATCGGCGCGCCAGGCTGTGCGCTGCGACGGTTCGTTCTCCGTTGGTGGCGCGGTGGGATGCATAAAGTAATAGGCGTAGATGTTTTGCGCGAAGAGGTTGCCGCACGCGACAGACATGCCGACCGACGTCACGACCGCGTCAATGATAAACGCGCCAAAGATGACCCCCACCAACACCGGAGCGAGATGCTGCACGAGCAGGAGGGGTAACGTGACATTGTTGCCAAACAACGGATTATCCTGCTTGCAGACCGGTAGGCAGTTCAATGAGAGTGCCGCCAGACCTAAGAGCGTGAAAGCGATCAGGATCAGAGAAAACAGCGGCGTCCACACGACACTTTTGCGGACCACTGCCGCGTTATCCGCCATCATCGCGCCTAGCTGCACGTGGGGATAGAGCCACTGGGCAACGGCTGAGCCGAGGCTCAATGAGAGAAAGGCGAGGCTCTGTTCGGGGGGCAGCGGCAGCAGACCAGCCCTGGGCAACTGCCAGATATGTGCGCCGCCACGCACTTGCCACCAGATGACCCCAAAGGCAACGACGCTCGACCCTGCAAACAATGCGACTTTGAGGGCGAGATTGTCGCGAAAGAAGCGGATGCCCCGCACATAGGTCACAAATGACGCGAAGAGAAAGAGCAGCACGAGTGGCACCTCTGGTGCGATGCCGGGGCCTTTGTCGGTTATTGTGCCGATTTGAACGAAATGCAGGAACAGATCGACAGCATAGATTTGCATCGCCAGGTAGGTCAGCGTCCCAATGATGCCGGTGAGCGCGATGCAGGTCGCCAGAGCACGCGAATGAAAGCGATCATAGACCACATCCGCTGCGGTCAAGAACGTCTGGCCATCGCGGTGCGACATTTGCCAGAAATGCGGCATCATGAAATACATGCACACATTAGCGAGGATGGTGTAGGCGATGACGTAAAAGCCCAGCGTCCTATGGGTGACGATCAAGGCGGGAATGCCAATGTAGGTGAAGGCGGTGAAACGTAAGCCACTGATGGCGACCCACTGCGTCCATCCGCGCCGGAAACGATGCGCGGGTTTGAGCATCCCCCACTCAGAAGCGATGATGCCCCCCTGCGGCGGCAGCGGATCGTCGGTCAACCGCCGGATGTCTAACGTCGCGGCCCAACGATAGGGGTCAAACAGATTCGCTCTGAGGTCGCGCAGCGATGCGACGACGTAGGTGTCAATGAACGGGTGCAGCCACGCGCGCACGTTGAGGAAGAGAAAGAGCATGAGCATGATGAGGCATGGCAGGCACGCGGCCCAGATGATCACTTCTGGCCCCTTCGCACAGCGTTCCTGACCGCAGGGCGCTGAGGGCGCTGGGGGCGCAACCGCCCGCCCAGCCAGATCAGCGGCTGTGGGTACACGAGCAGCGTCAAGATGCCCGATGTGATCAGCAGGCACAGCAACTGATACGCGAGGAACGTGGCGGTGTCGCGCAGCCAAACCTGCGTCACGATGGGGAAGAGAAACGGCACCGTTTCCATCACGAAGGGGATCGCTAAGAGCGCGCGCGGCAGCCTGGGCGTGCCAGCGGTTTCATCGTCCATCACATCATCCTTTGATTTGGGAAAATTCGCAGACATCCAGGGTCACGGTGAAGGTCGCCCCCTGCCCCACGCCCGCGCTGCATGCCCGAATGCTCCCCCGCATCGCGTTGACGTATTGCTGGCACGCCCATAGGCCGATGCCATGGGGTTCGCGCGTGTGGTCGTTGTGTGGTTGGGGTGTTGGGCCGGTTTCTGCCGCGGAGTAATAGATGTCAAAGAGCAAGGGCAGGTCGTGCTCCGCGATCCCCGTGCCATTATCACTGACCTGGATCTCAAGCCGTTCGGGAATGTATTCATCCGGCTGTTGGGCTGCCGCCTCGGTGGTGGCCAGCGGGTGCCCAATCCGCACGGTGATGGTGGGGTGCGCGCTGGCCCGCGTGGCTTGCAAGGCATTGGCAAACAGATTGACGAAGAGCAGGCGCAGATTGACCGAATGCCCCCACACATAGACATCGGTTGAGCCATCGTGGGGCAACTGGATCCGTTCGCGCCCTGCGACGATCTCACCGCCGTTGACGATCGTGCGGGCATGCTCCAAGATCTCGCCCAGATGCATCTTGCTGAGCATGAACTCGCGGCGAACGGCGGCTTCATCCCATGGGAAGATATTGATCATGTGCGCCAGCAAGTCGACCGTCGCGCGCAGCGATGTTTCCTCGGCGGGGGACATGCGCGCGATGGGGGTGTGCTGCACCATCTGGGCCAAATTCGTGATCGGCTTCTTCAATTCATGGGTGAGGATGTTGAGATTGTCGCCCTGCATGAAGAGCCGCAGGGACTGATGGCGATTGTGGATGTGAAAATCCCCCAGGCTTTTGATGGTCGCTCGATAGGCGACATTCATGATGAGCATCAGCAACGCGCAGCCCAGTTGTTGGATAATGGCTTCGATGGTGATCGAGACGCGCTGGCCAGCGGTGATGTCGCTTTGTGGGACCCAAATGATCCCCAGTGTGGCAACCATCATCACCAGCGTCACCGGCCAAATGAGCGATCCATCGCTGATGATGCCGACCAGAACGATGGTCAGGCTAAAGGTCGCCAGCCCTGCCGCCGCGAAGCTGGTGAAGTGACTGTCCCCCGTCAAAAAGGCATAGGGGGTGATGACCGCGAGGCACGCGGCAATGGCTACGCACCGCATCGCCAACGTGACCTTCCCCGTGTGGGCGGCGTGGGCACCGATGCAAAATAACGCGACGCACACGCCCAAGATTTCGAGGCCAAGATAAAAAAATTGACCATGATGCGCCACGAAAACGGGATAGACCGCCCCGCCAATGAAGATCACGCCCAGCAGCATCCCAAAGACGGGGGCGACGCCCCGGATGAGATAGAGCTCGCGGCCTCGTTCAAAACGCGCATACTGCTTTGCAAGCTCAGGAACGTCATCCGAATACCGATCCATAGCAGGTACCCCATCAACGCGAAATCATCCCTCAGTATAGCGGCAAGCGTCGCGAAATTCAACCGCTCGCTTTTTTGCTTCGTCAGCAAAACGTCAGGTGCAGGGTGTTTCATAGCCATAGATGCTAGCGAGGCTGATGCACTGGTGCTATGATGGCATCTCATCGCGCTAGCACTCACCTTGCAATCGGGCCAAGGAGCGAGATTCACTATGAACGATATCAGCATTTTAGTCGTTGAAGATACCCCCCCTGACCTTGCGGTGATCAAGAAGGCCTTAATACAGGGCCTGCATTTGGCTCCCCAAGCGATCCTCACCGCATCGAATCCCAGCGAGGCGCTCAGACTTGCCAGCGACGTTTCACCCCAGTTGGCCATCCTCGATATTGTGTTTGGACCGCAACACATGAATGGCTTCGAGTTGAGCCAAGAGTTGCGGATGCTCGACCCCGAGATCTATATCATCTTCCAATCACGCTTGACAGAATTGAAGCATAAAGTCATGGGGTTTAAACAATATAAGGGGGATGCGTATATCGGCAAACCGATTGATGCTGATGACCTGGCGCTGCTGGTCGAGAGCATCTTACGCCGCATCCGCAGCGCCAAAGCACACGAACCCCGGCTCTTCACCTATGGCGACCTCACCCTTGATGAACGGACGGCGACGGTGGTGCGCCTGGATCTGCAAGCCCGCAAGTACGAGATCACCCTCACCCCAACCGAGTTTCGGCTGCTCATCGCGCTGATGCAGCATCGCGAAATGATCATTTCCAAACAGAAACTCTTTGATCTCGTGTGGCCCGCCCATGAGGAAGATGGCGTCGACGCCGAGCTGGCGCAAGATGAACTGAATCGGGTGGAAAAAGTCGTCAGCCAACTGCGCCGCAAACTGGCAGTCGATGGGCTCCCATCACTCATTTGGAATCGACCGGGGTATGGCTACATGCTGGCCCTGCGCAATGGCACAACGGGACCACCCGCGACAACGAAGCAATCGTAGGGGAAAACGATGACTCGACATCATCTCTTGAGGTATCCGGCGGCGAGCCTGCGACCGCCAATTCCGAAAATTGGGGGTCGCAGGGTGTGGGGTAAGTGGCAAGCGACCTGGCGTGGTCAGGCGGGCCAGGTCCAGTTGGTGATCTCGGGTGGATCTTCCAGGTGCGTGCGGGTGTGGGCAACGGCATCTTTGGTGGCCTGGGCGAGCGCGGCCAGCAGGTCGGGGGCGCGGTTCGCGAGGCGTGGCGTGCGGCTGACGGCCAAGCCCGCGAGGTCATAGCGGCTCATGCCGTTTAGCACCACCATGTCGAAGGGCGTGGTCGTCGTCCCCTGCTCGTTGAAGCCGCGCACGTGGAAGCGTTCGACATTCGGTCGCCCGTGGATCACCTCGTGGATGGCGCGCTGGTAGCCGTGGAAGGCGAAGACCACCGGCTTATCGGCGGTGAAAAGCTCGACGAACCGCGCGTCCTCCATCCCGTGCGGGTGGCGGTCGTGCGGGAAGAGCGTCATCAGATCCAGCACGTTGACGAAGCGCACGCGCAGGTCGGGCACGTGCTGGCGCAGCCAGTCGGTCGCCGCCAGCGATTCCAGGGTCGGCACGTCGCCCGCACAGGCCACCACCACCTCGGGTTCCTGGCCGTCGGTGGTGCTCGCCCAAGCCCAGGCCGAGGCCCCCTTGGCGGCATGTTCCACCGCGTCATCCATCGACAGGTATTGCAGGTGGTTTTGCTTGTCGACGACGATCAGGTTGACGTAGTCGCGGCTGCGCAGACAGTGATCCGCGACCGAGAGCAGGCAGTTCGCGTCGGGCGGCAGGTAGATGCGCGAGACGGCCCCGCGCTTCGACAGCATCACATCGATGAGGCCCGGTCCCTGGTGGCTAAAGCCGTTGTGGTCGTTGCGCCAGCAAGTCGAGGTCAGCAGCACGTTGAGGGAGGGCACCGGGGCGCGCCACTTGAGCTTCCGCGCCGCTTCCAGCCATTTAGCATGCTGGATGGTCATCGAGGCCGAGACCATGGCGAAGGCTTCATACGTCACATAGATGCCGTGCCGTCCGGTGAGGGTGTAGCCCTCTAGCCAGCCCTCGCAGTTGTGCTCGCTCAGCACCTCCATCACGCGGCCATCGGGCGAGATGTGGTCATCGATGCTGATGGTCGTGCCGACGAAGCAGCGATTCTCGACGGCGAAGACGTCGTCCAGCCGATTCGATGCCGTCTCATCTGGGCAGGTCAGGCGAAAGTTCGCCGCGTCGGCGTTGCGGGTGAATATGTCGCGCGCCAGCTTGCCGAGCGGTCGGGTATTCTCGGTGAAGCTGGCCGCGTGGCGCTCCACCGGGACGGCGTAGTCGCGGAAGTCGGGCAGAGCGAGATCCACCACCAGCTTGCCGCCGTTGGCATGCGGGTTCGCGCCCATCCGGCGGTCGCCGTGGGGGGCCAGCGCGGCGAGGTCGGGCAGCAGCTTGCCATTGGCATCGAAAAGTTGCTCAGGCGCGTAACTGCGGAGCCAGGCCTCAAGCTGGGCCAGGTGGGCGGGGTTCGTCTTGACGCCTTCCAGCGGCACCTGATGCGCGCGGAAGGTGCCCGCCACGGGCTTGTCGTCCACCACCGTTGGCCCCGTCCAGCCCTTCGGCGTGCGCAGGACGATGGCGGGCCAGGGGCGGCGCGTCACCGGACCACCCGCGCGGGCCTCGCGCTGGATCGTGGTGATCTGCGCGTAGCAGTCGTCCAAGATGGCGGCGAGGGACTGGTGGGCCTCGGCGGGGTCGTCGGTTTCCAGCAGATGCACGGTGTAGCCCTGGCTCTCGATGTAGGCGCGCACCTCGTCATTGCTGGTGCGGCCCAGCACCGTCGGCCCGCTGATCTTGTAGCCATTCAGGTGCAAAATCGGCAGCACCGCGCCGTCGCGCCGGGGATTCAGGAAGTTGACACCCTTCCACGAACCTGCCAGTGGCCCCGTCTCGGCCTCGCCATCGCCGACGACCGCGACGACCAGCAGATTCGGGTTGTCGAATGCCGCGCCAAAGGCGTGCGTCAGCACATAGCCCAGTTCGCCGCCCTCGTGGATCGAGCCAGGCGTCGTCACGCTGACATGGCTGGGGATGCCCCCCGGCGTGGAAAATTGCCGGAAGAGCCGCCGCATGCCCTCCGCGTCCTGGGTGATCTCGGGGTAGATCTCGCTGTAGCTGCCCTCCAGGTAGGTGTTAGCGACCAGCGCGGGGCCGCCGTGCCCCGGCCCCGCCAGATAGATGGCGTCCAGGTCGTACTGCGTGATGAGGCGATTGACATGGGCATAGATGAGGTTGAGGCCGGGCGAGGTGCCCCAGTGCCCCAAGAGGCGCGGCTTGATGTGCGCGGGCGTCAGCGGCTCGCGCAGCAACGGATTCGCCCCCAGGTAGATCTGGCCGATGGTCAGGTAATTCGCCGCCTGCCAATAGCGATGAATCCGCGCGGCGAGGTCGGGGGCGAGCGGACCGGGAAAGGCTCGCCTGGCCTGCGGCGACGCGGACGCGGCATCGACTGGAACGGCGCTCGAAATGGCGGGGTCGAATCGAAACATCATGCTTGCTCCTCAACTCGGTACGCGCTCACGCGAAGGGTCGTGCATCGGCACCATTCTCGGCTGCCGTTGTGCTGGCTGTCGCGGGACACACCCCACTTCCCCTTACTGTATAGGCGTCGCGCGCCTGATCACACAAGCACAGCCATAAGATTTAGCCGCGATTTAACACTGCGGACACAGCGGGGCGGCACGCTCACGACGGCGTGTTGTGTGGGACGGCATTAGGCCAAGTGCCCATCGGCGATGGGGATGACGCTATCGACAAAAAGGGGAAAATGGATGGTAAAGGTCGTTCCCTCGCCCACGACGGAGTGCACCGCGATGCGTCCTTGGTGCGCCATCACCAATTCATTGACCAGGAAGAGGCCCAAGCCGAGCCCCTGTTGGCCCATGCGCGTCTCGGGGGTGGCCTGATAAAACCGCTGAAACAGGTGCGGCAGGGCGTCGGGGGCGATGCCGGGGCCGGTGTCGGCCACCTGCATCTCGGCCTCTTGCCCCTGGCGGCGCAACCGCAGGCGAATCTGTGCGCTGGTCGGCGCGTATTTGCGCGCGTTCGTCAGCAGGTTCGTGATGATCTGCTCTAGCCGCACGGCGTCGCCCGCGATCAGCAGTGGCTCGTCTGGTGCCGCGACCACGATGGGGGGCGTGCTGCCGTTGATCTCCACCGCGCCGACAGCCTGTTGGGCGACGATCCGCAGATCGACTGGGGACAATTGCAGATGGAGCTTGCCATGCTGCAACCGCTCCATATCGGTCAGGTCGTCGATGATGCGCTGCTGGTGGCGTACCTGCCGAATGATGATCTGGGTTGGCTCAAAGGCGGGATCGTGTTCGTCGGGGATTTTGCGTTGCAGCCACTGGGCCATGCCATAGATGACGGTGAGCGGTACACGCAGTTCGTGGCTGGCGAGGGCGAGGAATTCATCTTGCAGACGGCGCAGGCTGCGGTCAGAGATGTCGCGAAAGGTAATGATGCCCCCCTCTTGGACGTGGTCGACCATGATGGGCTCACCGCTCGCCTCGAGCCAGCGACGGCCACCCGCTGGGGTCGGCAGGGTAAAGGTCATGCGAAACGGGCCGCCCTGTATGGCACGGTGCTGGGGCGTTTCCTCGGGGGGCAATGGCACGCCCGCGTCGTCTTCAGCGATAAAGACGGCGAATTCGTCGCCAAAGAGATCAACATAAGCGGGGTTGGTGAAACGCGTCTTGCCCGCGCGGTCCAGCACCAGCAGCGCATCGCCCATCCCCAGGAGGATCGCCGCGAACTCCGCTGCCTTGCTCATGCTGGCCTGGTGTTGCGCGGCGCGGAGCGCGGCCAGATGCAGCACCTCGGCGCTGCGCACTTGCAGGTCGTCGTTGGTCATGCGCAGTTCCTCGACCGTCGCCTCTTGCTCTTCGCCCATGGTTTCTAGCTCTTCGTTGGTCGCTTGTAATTCTTCGTTGAGGGTCTTGATCTCTTCGGTGGCTGTCTGCAACTCTTCATTGCGTACCAGCAATTCTTCGTTGATGTTGGTCAGGCCCAGGTTCGCGCGCACCAGTTCTTGATTCGCCGCCACGAGGTCGCGGTTGTTCTCGGCGAGCTGCGCGATCTGCGCGCCCTGCTGGCGGTCGCGTTCCTGCTGGTGTCGTTCGGCGTCGTCAATGGTGCCCACGCTCGGCTCGGCGGGTGCGACCGCGCGCGGGGTGGTCACTTCCGTGATGAGCAACAACACCTGCTCCGCCGCCGTCGGGGTGGCGGCCAGGCTGTACGGATACGCCGTCAGGTGCAGGTACCGCCCCGCCCCCAGCGCGGTGTTGAGGGTCAGGTCCGCCTCAATGACCTCGTTGTGCAGCGCGGCATCGATGGCGGCGCGCAGCGTCGCCGATGGCGGGTGCGCGACCAGATGGATCAGGTCTTGGCCGGGGGCGGCCCGCGTGATGCCCAACAGGCGTTGCGCGGCATCGTTGACCGCCTGGATGTCGTAGTGGCGGTCGACCACGACCACGCCCGCCGACAGGCCCAGCATGAGCGCGCCGACTTTTTCGGGGGTGGTGGACGAGCGGGTGCCCGACAGGGCATGCGCCGCCAATGCCCCTGCATGCCAGCCCGCACTGATGCGGGGCAACGGTGCCACGGCATCCTTGCCCAGACGCAGCGGTGGTACGGCCAGTCGTCCGCCGCTGCGCTGATAGAGCTTGAGCGCGGCATGCAGGGGCGTGAAATAGGTGACCAACTGGTGCGGCGTCTCGGCCTTGCCCAGGGCAAGGTAGCCCCCGTCGCGCAGGGCAAAGGCGAAAAGCTGGAGCGCGCCGCTGGAGGTCGGTCGTGAAGTAGATGAGGACATTGCGGCACAACACCAGGTCGATGGCCGGGAAGGGCGCGCGCTGCCCCAGGTCGTGCTGACCAAAGATCACCATGCTGCGCAGGTGCGCGGCGACCTCATACGCGCCGTCCAGCGGCACGAAGGACCGCTTGAGCACATCTGGGGCCAGTGCCGCCAGCGCCGTCGCGGGGTAGACGCCCCGGCGGGCAAAGGTGATGGCATCGGCGTCGAGGTCCGTGGCGAAGATCCGTACCGGCACCTGCCCCAGATCGTCGCCCAGCACCTCGGCGAAAAGGATCGCCAGCGAATAGGCTTCCTCGCCCGTGGCGCAGCCCGCCGACCAGCAGCGCACCGCCCCCCCCGTCTTGCGGGCATGCGCGATGAGCGTCGGCAGCACCTCGTCGCGGAGCGCGGTGAAAAGGGACGGATCGCGAAAGAATTCCGTGACCTTGATAAGGAAGCTGCTGAGGAGTGGCTGGTATTCATCGGGATGGGTCGTCAGATAGGCGAGATAGGCCCCCAGGGTGTTCGTGTCGGTTGCCACCAAGCGGCGCTGCAAGCGCCGCAGGATCGTACGGGTTTTATAGGATGAAAAGTCGATGCCGCTGTGCTCGCGCACCTGTTCGAGCAACAGGGGCAGGGCGACCTGTGCCTCGGCGGAGGTGGGCGTGAAGGTTCCCGCGACCAAGGCAGCAAGCAACGGGCCGATCTGGGGCAGGTCCGCCACGAGATCCACCGTGCTCGGTGC
>JBBQSR010000106.1:0-9825 GCA_038234855.1 Ktedonobacterales bacterium
GAATGCATCATCGCCAACACCGACGCCCAGGCACTGATCGCTTCGCCCGTGCCGCGACGGGTGCGGCTGGGCGAGGCGCTGACGCGCGGCCTGGGCGCGGGTGGCGACCCAGCGGTGGGCATGCGCGCCGCCCAAGAGAGCCTCGAGGAACTGCGGGCACTGCTGCGCGGCTCGGACCTCGTCTTCATCACAGCGGGGATGGGCGGCGGCACCGGGACGGGCGCGGCACCCGTCATCGCCCGCATGGCGCGCGAACTGGGCGCGCTGACCGTCGCCATCGTCTCGACGCCGTTCCGCTTCGAGGGTGCGCGGCGTGCCTACATCGCCATGAGCGGCATCGAGGCGCTGCGTCCGCATGTAGATACCCTCATCGCCGTCCCGAATGAACGGCTGCTCGCCATCGTCGATCCACACCAGCCCTTCACCGAGGCACTGCACACGGGCGATGACATCTTGCGGCAGGGGGTGCGCGGCATCAGCGACCTCATCACCATCCCCGGCCTCATCAATCTCGATTTCGCGGATGTGCGTTCGGTCATCGCGGGCGCGGGAACGGCGCTGATGGCCATCGGCGAGGCATCGGGCGACCGCCGCGCGCAAGAGGCCACGCAGCGCGCCATCGAGTCGCCCCTGCTCGAACGTGATATGCGCGGCGCGCGGCGCATCTTGCTCAATGTCACGGGTGGCGCGGACCTGACCCTGATGGAGATCGCCGAGACGGCCTCGCTGGTGCAATCATTGGCGCACCCCGAGGCCACCATCATCTTCGGCACGGTGACGGATGCCGCGCTGACGGGCATGATGCGCGTCACCCTCATTGCCACCGGCTTCGCGCCGCTGCCCAGCCCCTCGCACGACCTGCCCGGCGCGCTCACCCGTCCGCTGCTGCCCGAGCCGACGGCGGATGTGCTGGTCAGCGCCCCTGGTGATGCCTGGCCCACCCAACGAGCGACCGTCAGCGAGGAACCGACCGTCGCCCTGCCCGCGCTGCCACTGCGGATGCCCGGAGCCTCCGCGTCGTCACACAAGTCCGCGTCAGGGGCGACGCCGCCCATTGAAGAGGGGGCCGCGACGAGCAGCGCGACCAGCAGTGCGGACCTGCCCCCATTCTTACGGCGCAGCTAACGTTTACGCGAAAGTACCATGTAGCAGAAAACCAAGCCCTCTCCTGCCTCTATGCGTTATAATGATGTGTATGCACGTAGCATACGCACACATCGTGCAATCCAGAGTGGCTCGGCGGAGGAGTCCGCCACGAGAGGAGCGGGGGATGCTCGTTTTACGTCGCAAGGCCGGTGAGGCCATCGTCCTGAATCAGGTCATCAAGATTCGTGTGCTCGGTGTGGAAGGCGACCGCGTGAAGCTCGGCATCGACGCGCCGCCCGATGTCATCGTGGTCCGCGAAGAACTGCTCGACCCGGTAGACACTAACCGCACATCGGCACCGGTTGCCCAGCCCAGCCCCATCATCCAAGAGGGCTGACCTGCCAGGGATCGTCACTCGCAGGGAAGCGAATGCCGCAGGGATCGTGTCGGATCTTTGCAAACCATTCGCTCCATTTCCTTAGCTCTTGTCGCCCACCTCATCTTGTGTTTTCCCTGACACCGCCATCAACCACGTGATCGCCTCCCCGAGCATCGGCATGCTGATCTCGTGCGTCGCATCATACACATGCAGTTGCAGCCGATCTGGGAAGGCCGCATACGCAGGCAGCGCCGCGTCATAGAGCCGCTGCGACCCCGCGACAGGTAAGCGATCATCCTGGCGACCGTGCATCAGCAGCACCGGGCGCGGGGCCAGCTTCGCCTCGTTCGCTGGTGCACCCATGTCATTCGCCGCCACCCAGGCGTGATGCGCGTCGTCCACCGGGGCCATGCCCAGCGAGGCGTCGAGCGAGGCCGGGCTGACGCCGCCCGCGATGGCGATGACGCCCGCCACCCCTGGGTCGCGCTCCGTCGCCAAGATGGCCGTGATGCCCCCCAACGAGAAGCCCCCCAGGAAGATGCGTGTGGCATCGATGGCGGGGTCCGCGCGCAACGCCTCCGCGATGACCGCCAGGTCTTCGGCCACATGCTGCACAACATCCACGAAATAGTTCGCCGAAAACGCGTTGGTATAGTTCGGCACCAAGGGATCGAACCGCGCGCCGTGGCCCCAGGCATCGGGCAAGATAGTGATGAAGCCTAGCCCCGCCATCACCTCGGCCACGGGCGCGAGGTCGAATTTATCCGCTCCGTAGCCGTGTTGCAGCAGCAAGCAGGGCAGCAGTCCCGCCGCTGGCGCTGCCGGGGCGATGCGTAGCGCCGGGATGGCGTTTGGGCCGAGGGTGATCTCCGTCGGCTCGCCCGCCGAGAAGCTCTGAGGTATCTGCATGGTGATGATATCCTTGGTTGGTGATGGCACGCCACGCTAGGGTGCCAGCGTCAGCGTCGCCGCCGCGTGGGCGCGCACCGCCGCCGTCGTGAAGTCCATGGGCTGATAGCGCCCCGCGTCCCACAGCGGCAGCAGATCGAAGTTGTGCTCCGCGAAGGGCAAGCCCGATTCCCCGGTGGTGGTGATGAAACGCGACGCATCCCATGTGCCGACATCGAGGATCTGGCGCATCGAGGGCACCTCATCTTGATCATAGTTGCCCAGGGCAAAGCCGCCGCCGCCCGCCGCGTTGACCGTGCTGGCGTCGCCGGGACGCGCGACGGCCTGGTTGGGCAGCACACGTCGCAGCGCATCCACGGCGGTCAACGGATGGTCGAAGTGCGCCTGATGCAGCGTGCCCCATTGCCATTTGTCGGTATCAGTCGTGTGGAAAAAACCCTTCAGGTCGTCATATGCCTGGTTTTCGGCGGTGACGATGGCGGCATCGCGCGCCGCCGCATCGGCCAATATGGGCGGTTGCGGCGTCGTCAGCGCCTCGCGCAAAAAGAGGAATTGGCTGATGGCGTACTGATTCTTGACCCACTTCTGAAAGACCTCTTTCCCCAACAAGGGTTGCACCAGATTCGCCACCAGATGCCCACTCGTCGCCTCATAAAAGGCGGCGGCGGCACTGTCGCGCGCCATGGTGCCGTCCCAGCCCGCCAGCAGCTTTTGCGCCGTCGCCGCGCCGCGCTGGTCACTCGCCGTGGCGGCACCATGCACGAGGGCGGGCGCGATCTGCGCCGCTGGCAGCGCCAGCACATCGCTCTGGATGCGCGCGAAATCGTCGGGGCTGAGCTTTGGCTGCGCCGTCAGCAATTGCTCGATGCGTTTCGCCCGGAAGCCGACATCGTAATAATCCGTGATGTAGTGCGGATAGTTCGTCGCCGTGAGTTGGTTATTCGCCGTCAAGATGACGCCCGACGCCGGATCGAAGAGGTGCGGCATGGCGGCGAAATCGACCCGCCCCGTCCAGTCATTCGCGGCGGTGGTGCCGTCGACGGGGATCAGCGCGTTCGTGGCGGGGCGCACCGGCAGCCAGCCTGAGAGGTGATAGCCGATGTGCCCAGCGGTGTCGGCATAGACGAAGTTTTGGCTGATGTCGATGTCGCGCACGGCGGTCTGAAATTCATCCCAGTTGGTCGCCCCGCCCAGCTCGAAAAATCCCGCGAAGGAATATCCCGGCTGCAACGCCGTCCATTGCAGCGCGATGGGCGTGGTGACACCCTTGAGTGAGGTCAGCGCGTCATTCATGATCGGTCCGTGGTTGGTGACGCGCACGGTCAGGTGCACATCCTTTTCCCCGCTAACGTGGATCGTCTCGTCGCGCGTCTCGGTCGGTTGCTGCTGACCGTTGAAGAGATAGGTCGTCTTGTCGGCGCTCAGTTGCTCGATGTAGAGGTCGGTGTCATCGACCATCCCGTTCGTCACGCCCCACGCGATGTGGTCGTTGTGGCCAATGATGATCCCCGGCACGCCAGGGAACGAATAGCCGATCTCGTTCAATCCGCCGCCGCTCAGCGCCACCTCGTACCAGATGGCGGGGTAATTGATGCCCAGGTGCGGATCATTCGCCAGCAGGGGCATGCCCGTCGTGGTGTGGCTGCCCGCCACCACCCAGTCGTTGCTGCCCTTCGGCCCGTTGTTGGGGCCGAGCAGCGCGTGCAGATGCGCCAGCAGGGTGCCATCGGGCGCGGGCAGGTGGCCGAGCGCCATCCGCTGCACGGGGGTGAGTCCCGCCAGCAATGCACTGGCCGAGGTGACAGCGGATTTCGCGGGCGGCTCGGTGCCCATCGGCACCTGGGCCAGCCCCGTCGCATCGGTCAGCGTCGGATTGTCGGCGGGGTACGCGGGGAAGAGCGCATCCGCTGTTTTTGCGTCGACCTTGGCCAGCACGGCGAAGCGGGCGAGTTTGATGTACCAGGTGTCATCCAGGCTGAGCGCCACCACCTTGCCATACGCGATGGAGTCTTCGTCGCGCCACGGCTGTGGGGTGAAGCCGAGCAGGCGAAATTCGAGGGGCAGCGCGTTCTGGTGGCCCGTAAGGAAGGCGTTGACGCCCTGGGTATAGGCATCTAGCTCTTGATGCAAGTCGGGGCGCAAACGCGCCACATCGGCGGCGGCAGAGCGCGCCAGCCCCAGTGTCCGCAGCACCTTGTCATCTTCGATGACCGACGGACCTAGGATCTCGGACAACCGCCCAGCAGCGACGCGGCGGTTGAACTCCATTTGCCACAGGCGATCTTGCGCGGTGACGTAGCCCTGCGCGAAATAGACATCATGTGCGTCATTGGCGGCGATGTGCGGCACCCCATAGCCATCGCGCGTGACGGTGATGGCCCCATGCGGCCCCGCCAGATGGATGGTGCCCGTCGTCTGCGGCAGCGCGCTGCGTACCAACAGTGCCGCGCCCCCCGCGACATCCGCCAGCAAAAAGACGACGATGCCCAGCAGCATCGCCAGCCGCGCGCCCGTCCGTCCGCGCCGCCGTGGCGTCAGGGTCGTCGGCATCGCCGCGACCGATGAAGAAGATTGCTCTGTGGTCATGCTTGCCCGCCTTGCTGATGATGCGCGGCGAGCCACCCCACTACGCGGGGGACGAGCGCCGCTGCTCGCCATAAATGATGCGTGTACTATAACAGGTAAACAGGTGCGTCTACAAGGCATGGAGGCACCTGCCATGCTATACTATGGGCAAATTTTCCCGAGGAGGCGACCTACCGATGCTGTCGTTTACCGAGATTCAAAAGATTTTGCCGCATCGCTATCCCTTCCTGCTCATCGACCGGGTGACAGAGGTGAGCGCGGAGCGCGTGGTGGGCATCAAGGCTGTTTCGGGCAACGAGCCGTTCTTCCAGGGGCACTTTCCGGGCTATCCGGTGATGCCGGGCGTGCTGATCGTCGAGGCGTGCGCGCAGATGGGGGCGATCATGCTGCTGCAACAGCCCGAGTTCGCGGGGCGGCTCGCTTTCCTGACGGGGCTAGAGGGCTGGCGGTTCCGGCGGCAGGTCGTGCCAGGCGACACCTTGCAGATCACCGTGACGGCGCTGCAACTGCGCGACAACTTTGGCAAGAGCCGGGCCGAGGTGCGCGTAGAGGGCGAACTCGCCGCTGGGGGCGAGATCCTCTTCGCCATTGGTCCCGCGACGACCACGCCCTAGCATCACCCGCGTAATCGATGTCTGGCAGCATTCCCATGAGCAAGCGTGTGAATAGGGGTGTGTTGCCCATTTTTCATGCCCGACCATCGGCATCGCTCGCCTGTTTCTATGCCTGATGGGGTGGGGAATGGGACATTGGTCCCGCTAGGACTGAACCGTTGTTGCATGGATGGGGGAGATCTGGCTATACTGGCAATACTGGCGCGGAAATGAGCTGGGAGCATCGCCCCCCGCTCGCCGTGACGGATGAGCACCGCGCAACCCACATTCGAGGAGGTTGGGGCGAACGGTCAGCGAATTCGCTGACGAGTCCACACCACACATGCAGAAACGAGAAACCAACGGTGCGCGGCGGGTGGTGGCTGAACCCCCAGCGTCGCGCGTCTTGCCCCTGGTCCACGCCAGCGCGGACGTGCAGGGGTGGCTCGACCACTATTGGGCGAAACTCAACCTGCCGCCCGCCGAGCGTCAACGCCTGGCCATCACCCAGGACCGCCGCGAGTTCGCCCGCTGGACGGGGCGACGCCTGAATCCCCTGGCGCTCGGTTGCTATTGTTACCTGCCCCCCACGACGGAGGCGCGGGCGACCCCAGTGCACATGGCGCACACGGCCACGGATGCCACCCTAGACCATGCCCCCGTCACGCAACTGTCCTTCATCGCGGCGGATGGCTCGTCGCCGCTGCCCACACGCAAGGCCGCGCCGCTGAAGCATCGGCACCTCATCTTCATCGAACCCGACCTGCTCGAACTCGGCACCGAAGTCACCGTCGCTCACGAACTCATCCATCTGTCGGATCGTGTGCGGGGTCGCCCGCGCCGCCACCAATGCCACGGCTACGACGCCATCGCGGCGGATGAAGCCGCCATTACCGGGCGCGACCCCGAACTGTTGCGCCAACTGCTGCGCGACGAAACCACCCGCCGCGAGGCCGTCTTGCGCACCTCGCGCCCCATCAAATATCTGTACGTCTGCCCCAAGTGCGGCAAGGAATATCCGCGCGTCAAACGCTACGCACGCACGGTGTCGTGCGGTGCCTGTGACCGTGCCTATAACCCGCGCTACATCCTGGAACTGCGCGACGAGGCGCTGCACCAGCACGCCGAAGCCGCCCAGGTCGTCTAGCCCCCTGCCTCATCTTCGCCACGCCCCATCTGTGCAGACAGGTGGGGCGCGTGCTTTGCGTCACTCAGCCGCCCGCCCGCATTCTGCACGATTCCCTTATCGCTTTTGCCATGCTATGATTTAGCGGTTACCAGACAGTGAAAATGGTTCCTAACCTAGGAGGCATTCTAAGCATTTGTCATGCAAAAAGTAGAGGGAGAGGAAACAAAGATGCTGACTAAGCAATCGGATATGAGGAGAAGATTCGCTTATGCAAGCACAGGAAGTCATAAGCCAAAAGGTACTCAATATAGTCACTCAGATAGCCAATACACCAACTGAACAACTACCCGAATTCGACCACGAGTGACCTGAAATATACAGAAGCGGCGCTCATCGTTCCCAACGAGCGCCGCTTCTGTGTTTTTCCACCGCCTAGCGATGCAGGTAGAGGTACAGTGAGGCTAGCACGAGGGTGATGGTGCTCAGCAGCTTGATCACCACGTGCAGCGAGGGGCCAGCGGTGTCCTTGAAGGGATCGCCGATGGTGTCGCCGACGACCGCCGCCGCGTGCGCGGGGGAGCCTTTCTTTTGCACCACGCCGTCCACCGAGAGGTTGCCCGCCTCGATGTATTTCTTGGCGTTATCCCATGCACCGCCGCCGTTGTTCATCACCAGCGCCATCATGATGCCGGTGATGATGCCGACGACCAGCAGGCCGCCAGCGGCCTCGGGGCCGAGGATGACGCCGACCAGCACCGGGGTCGCCACCACCAGCACGCCCGGCAGCACCATCTGGCGCAGCGCGGATTGCGTGCTGATGTCGACGCAGCGGCCATAATCCGGCACCGAGGTACCGGCCATGATGCCAGGGTCCGCCTTGAATTGCCGACGAACCTCTTGGATCATCCCCTGGGCCGCGACGCCGACCGCGCGCATCGCCAGCGAACTGAAGACGAAGATCAACATCGCGCCGATGAGGCCCGCGATGAAGATCGGCGGGTTCGCCAGGTTGATGCTGTGCGCCTTGGTACGGTCGATGATGTCGAGGTACGCGCCGATCAGCAGGAAGGCCGCCAGCGCCGCCGAACCGATGCCATAGCCCTTGGTGAGGGCCTTGGTCGTGTTGCCGACGCTATCCAGCGCATCCGTGATGGTGCGCACCGACTCGGGGGCGTCGCTCATCTCGACGATGCCGCCCGCGTTGTCGGTGATGGGGCCAAAGCTATCCATCGCCAGGATGTAGCCGACCGCCATCAACATGCCGACCGTCGCCATGGCGGTGGCATAGATGCCGCCGTTGCTGATGCCCGCGATGATGTTGGTGCCATGGTCCACACCCGCAAAGGAGCCCAGCGCATACGAGCTGCCCAGCGACAGCGCGATGGCGATGGTCGGCAAGCCGGTGTTCTCGAAGCCAATGGCCAAACCCGTAATAACCGTCGTCGCCGGACCCGTCAGCGCGGAATCCGCGATCTGGCGCACGGGCCGCCACGACCCCGACGTGTAGTACTGCGTGATGTAGACGAAGGCGAAGGTGTTGGCGATGCCAATGAGGCCCGCCACCGCGAAGCGCCACCACTGATCCGTGCTGGTGTGCAGCAGGAAGTAGGTCGTCGCCACCAGCGCGATGGCCGAGAGGAACGCCGTCACATAGAAGCCCTGGTTCAGTTGGTTCATGGCCGCGTTACTGGGGTCTTCACCGCCGGGGGCACCAGGTTCCTTGGTCGCGCTCGCACGCACCATCAGCACGCCCACCATCGAGGCGATGATGCCGAAGCCCACCGCGACCAGGGGCAGGATGATCCAGCCCAGGTTCAGCGTGTGCGCGCCAACGCCCGCCAGGGTGGTAGCGACGGAGGTGCCCAGGATCATCGCGCCGATGTTTTCGGCGGCGGTGGACTCGAAGAGGTCCGCGCCACGGCCCGCACAGTCGCCGACGTTGTCGCCGACGAGGTCCGCGATGACGGCGGGGTTACGGGGGTCATCCTCGGGGATGCCCGCCTCGACCTTGCCGACGAGGTCCGCGCCGACATCCGCCGCCTTGGTGTAGATGCCGCCGCCGAGCTGCGCGAAGAGCGCGACGAAGCTCGCGCCGAAGCCGAAGCCGACGATATTTTGCGGCACGTTCGCCGCCTTCGTGGGGTCCAGGCCGCCAAAGGCGATGAAGACCAACGTCACGCCCAGCAAGCTGAGCGCGATCACCAGGAAGCCCGTCACCGCGCCGCCGCGCAGCGCCACGACCAGCGCCTGGCCCAGCGACCGCTGCGCCGCGCTGGCGACGCGCACATTCGAGCGCACGGCGACCTGCATGCCGATGAAGCCCGCAGCGCCAGAGCACGCCGCGCCGATGAGGAACGACAGCGCCGTCTGCCACACGATGGTGAGGTCAAACGCGCCGCCCTTGGAGGAAAGGCCCGACACCAGCGCCAACAGTGCGCCGATGACGACCGCCGCGACGAGCGAGAGAATGGCGATGGTCTGGTACTGACGGCGCAAGAACGCCTGTGCACCATCATAGATGAACCCGGCGACGCGCTGCATCGCTTCGGTGCCCTGATCCTGGGCAAAGACCCAGCGGGCCAAACCAAAGGCAAACGCGACCGCCCCTAGGCTGGTCACAATTGGGACGGCCAGCCATCCGAGGTTGTTGCTCACAAACGATCCCCTTTAGATGTCTTCCCGGCGCACCATTGCGCCGCACTGTTGCTTGCTGACAACAGCAAACGCGCCACAGGTGGTATGGTGGCCCTGTGGCGCGACTCCGGTTTGTGGGCTTCCGAACTGCGGTGCGCTGTCTCGGATTTCGGAAAGCAAACGCGCAATAGACGTAGAAACCACCCACGTGATGGCGCGGAGTGCACGGACCCTCGCAGTGTAGCATAGCGGCGTCGCGCATGGCAAGCGTCGCGCCCTTTCGGGGGACTCTTGGCACACCGTTTTCGTGACATGTGGCGGGCACAGGGGGCAATGGCTCACAAGAGGTGCCCTAGGGCATTCGCCGGATTGCATGAAATGGCCCGCCACGCCTAAAATACAGAGGGATGGCGTGCGCTGGTTGCATCCCATCTAATCGAGGAGCAGCCGCAGGAACCGCCCCGGCTGAAGTGTGCTGCATGAAGATGGTTGTTTCCCCCGTCACCGCC
>JBBQSR010000107.1:0-9761 GCA_038234855.1 Ktedonobacterales bacterium
GGGCTGTTGTTGGGCGGGCTTTTGGTGTATCTCCCTCCCCCCCCCCCCCCCCCCCCCCCCCCCACGCCTGTTTCTCGCCCTATTGCTGGAAGCCCATCACCACGCGCGCGTAGCGGTCGGCCAGCGCGTTGGCCTGCTCAGCGGAACTCGCCTCCGCCAAGATGGTGAAGAGCGGGCGGTCGGCATCGGGCAAGATCAGCACCCAATCGCTTTTGCCGCCCTGAATGCGCACGCCATCCGCCGAGCGCGAGTCGCGGTAATTCTCGCTCAGCAGTCGCATGACGCGGCCCTTGTTATCCCACGCACAGTCCACTAGTTTGCGCACCTGGAAGCTCTCGGGCAACTCATTGACCAGCGTGCTCAGTTTGACATCGAAGCGTGCCATCAGCTCCAGCAGCTTCGCCAGCGCGAAGAGCGCGTCGAAGGCAGGATGCAGCGCGGGGAAGACGAAGCCCCCCAGCGCGTCGCCGACCAGCACCACGCCCTCGCGCGTCGCCGCGCTCGTCAGCGATTGCGGCGCGATGCCCACGCGGCGCACCTGCCCCTTGGCCCGCTCGGCCACCCGCTCGACGATGCCCGAGGCCGTCACGGGGACCACCACCGAGGAGCCAGGGTTGGCCCGCAGCAGCAATTCGCTCATCACCGCCAGCAGTTGATTGTTGTCGAGCAAGCGCCCCGTGTCATCCACTACGAAGAGCTTTTCGCCGCTGGTGTCGAGGCTCAGCCCCAGGTCGGCCCCCAGCGTCTTGGTGATCTCGGCGAGCCGTTGGCGGTCGCGCACCACCTCATCCATCGAGCGAGAATAGCGCGTCTCATCCATCGTGGAATTGATGGCGATGACCTCGCAGCCCAGTTGGTTAAAGATTGGGGCCAGCACATCCACCGCGTTGCCGTGGCCGTAATCCATCACCAGCGAACATTTGCGGTTGCGGATGGTCTTGGAATCCAGCGCCTTCATATATGCTTCGGCGTAGCGGTCCACCACGTTCGGCGCATACGAGATCTCGCCGATTTCATCCATGTAGACGCGGCGGAAATCTTCGCGGAAATACATATTCTCGATCTTGCGCTCGGTCGCCTTCGAGATGTCCATCCCGTTCTGATCCATGAAGCGGATGTCGACCACACGCGGATCGTAGGGCGACAGGCGGATGTGCACGCCGCCCACCGCATCCGTCGAGCGGACGTAGAAGCGCGCGACGGGCAGCGGCACCGCTTCGAGGTCGTGCACGTTGACGCCCGCCGAGGGCAGCCCCGAGATGACCGCGCGCTTGATCATGCGCGGCGTGCGGTGCGCGTCACGGTTCACGCAGACGCGCGTGCCCTTCTTCAGCACCGCGCCATAGGCCGCGCCCATCTTGGCAGCGAGTTCGGGGGTGATGTCGATATTCACCAGCCCCGTCACGCCGAAGCGGCCAAAGAGGCTGCGCCGCCCCTGGTTGCCCCAGATGATGCTGCTGGTGACGACCGCGCCGTTCTCGATCTCTTTTTTCGGCCAGATCTTCACGCCCGGCTGGATGATGGCCCCCTCATCGATCAAGCAGTCATCGCCGACGACCGATCCCTCGAAGAGCACCGCCTTGGTCTTGATGCTGGTGTGTGAGCCGGTGATGGCCCCGCGCACCTCGGCATGCTCGCCGATGTAGCTGTTGTTCCAGATGACGCTGCGGTCGACCTTCGCATCGGTGTCGATGATCGAATAGCTGCCGATGGTGCAGGGGCCGTGGATCTGCGCGCCCGCCAGCACCCGCGCGCTCTGCCCCAGGTAGACCGGGCCAAAGATCTGCGCGCCCTCGGCGATCTCGACGCCCGGCTCGACCCAGATGTCGCCGCCGATGTTTTGGCCAGGCACCTTGATCTGTGCGTTGCCCTGCAACACGTCGGCGTTGGCGCGCATATATTCGCTGAGGTTGCCGACATCGCACCAATACCCATCGGCGGTGTAGCCGTAGAGCGGATCGCCCTTCTTGAGCAAGATGGGGAAGAGATCGGTGCTGAAGTCAAACGAGATGTCACGTTCGAAATAGTCAAAGATCTTGGGGTTCAGCACATAGATGCCGGTGTTGATGGTGTCGCTAAAGACCTGCGACCACCCTGGTTTCTCCAAGAACTGCGTGATGTGCTGGTCATCATCGGTGATGATGACGCCATATTCCAGCGGATTCGCCACGTGGGTCAGCGTCAGCGTCGCCATGGCGCTGCGTTCGCGGTGAAAGTCGATGATCTTGGTCAGGTTAAAGTCGGTCAGCGCGTCGCCGCTGATGACCAGGAAGTCGTCGTCTTTCAGCCACTCTTCGGCGTTCTTCACGCTGCCAGCAGTGCCGAGCGGCGTCTCTTCGCGCGAATAGCGGATGTTCATGCCGAACTGCGAGCCATCGCCAAAGTAATCCTCGATGTTGCTCGCCAGGTATTGCACGGTCATCACCACCTCGGTGATGCCATGTTCTTTCAAGAGATTCAGGATGTGCTCTGCCACCGGGCGGCCCACGATGGGCACCATCGGCTTGGGTCGCGAAATGGTTAATGGGCGGAGACGCGATCCCTCTCCGCCGGCCATCACTACTGCTTTCATGGGGGGTACGCTCTCCTCTTCGCCAGGGCAGCACTGCACCTGGCATGCCAACGGGTTGATTGATGGGGTGGCAAGGGCGAATAGCCCAAGAGTCCATATTCATTGTAGCACGAACGCCGCACACCATTCGCCCGCTGTTGCGAGGGGGGACTTTTTGGGGGCAACCGCCATGCTCTTGCCGCCAGCACATGCTTGACGCACAAGGGGCGAGCGAGTAGATTGGTTTCGTCATCCATCGTTACCTGTTGCATCCATAGAGAGGAAACCCCCCATGGCCGTCGCCCTCACGCCCGACGATATCGCGCGCTTTGCCGTGCCCACCAGCTTCGCGGTGGCCCCCGATGGCGCACGGCTGGTGTATGCGCTGCTGACGGCGGACGCCGCCAGCGACCAGCGCCGCTCGGCCCTGTGGCTGCTCGATCGACATCAGCCCGACAGCGCGCCCCGGCGGCTCACCGATGGCAAGCAGCGCGACCACAGCCCCCAGTGGTCGCCAGACGGGGCCTGGCTGGCCTTTGTCAGCGACCGCGCGGAGGGAGCACAACTGTGGGTGTTGCCGCTCGCGGGCGGTGAGCCGCTGCGACTGACGCACCTGCGCCACGGCGTCAACACGCCGCGCTGGTCGCCCGATGGCCGGTCGCTCCTCTTCCTAGCCGAGGCGCGGCCCGACGAAGATCCGTTGTTGCCCCAGGACGCGACCCCCGCCGACCGCGAGCGCGCGGAACGACACGAGGCGATGCGGCTGAGGCACATCACCCGCTTGCAATATCGGTGGGATGGCGCGGACATCAGCGAGGGTCGGCAGCACATCTGGCGCGTCGCCTTTGACGCCGCCGCCCTGGGCCGGGGTGCGGGTGCCCCCATGCCCGAGCAGGTGACGCAGGGCGACTTTGACCATGGCGACCCGGCCTGGTCGCCCGATGGCACCCAGATCGCCTTCATCAGCGACCGCGCCGAGGATCGCGATGCCAACCGCACCGATGACCTGTGGGTGCAGGATCTCGCCTCGGGCACGGTCACGCGCGTCACGAACCACCTTTGCGAGAACCATATGCCCGCCTGGGGACCAGATGGCCGCCTCGCGTGGTATTGCGCGAACGTCGTCGCGGACCTGAGCTATAGCAACACGCATCTCTGGCTGGCCGAGCTGGCGGGCGACGGCTGGCACACCTGGGATGCCATGGATCGCCATGATGTGCTGGCCGGGGCGGGCATCGTCAGCGATATCGCGGTCGTCGCGGGTGGCCCACCTGCCTGGTCCGCTGATGGCCAATCGCTCTACCTGACGGTGCATGCACGCGGCGTGACGAATCTGCATCGCCTCGACCGCGACGGGGGGGTGCTGACGCCGCTCTCGCACGGTGCCCGGCAGTTCGCCGCGCTGGCCCTGGCCTCGGATGGCGACCTCATCTCGCTCGCCGCCACCCCCGAGCGTCCAGTGGATCTGGCGCGCTGCGACGTGACCGGGATGATCGCGCCCATCTGGTTGACCGAGACGAATCCTTGGCTGCGTGACCATGCCGTGTCGCTGCCCGAAACCTTCACCTATGTGACCGAGGATGGGTGGGAATTGGAGGGTTGGGTGCAGTGGCCGACGACCCAAGCCGCCGCTGGGGCATCCGTCCCCGCGATCGTGCAGATTCATGGGGGACCGCATGGCTCGTATGGGCCAGGCTTCAACGCGCAACGGCAGCAGTTCGCCGGGGCGGGGTATGCCGTCATCATCGTCAACCCGCGTGGCAGCGTGGGGTATGGCGAGACGTTCGCGCGTGCCTGTGACCGCGACTGGGGCGGCGCGGATTACCACGACATCATCGCGGGGCTAGAGGCCGCGCTGGCACGCGGCGGCATCGACGCGGCGCGGCTGGCGGTGACGGGCGTGAGCTATGGTGGCTATATGACGAACTGGATCGTGGGGCACACCGACCGCTTCCGCGCCGCCGTCACCATCAACAGCGTCTCGAACCTCATCAGCAGCTATGGCACGTCGGATGTCGATAGTGTCTTTGGCGTCGTCGAGCAGGGCGGCACACCCTGGGAGCGGCGCGACTGGTATTTGGAACGTTCGCCCATCACCTATGCCGACCGCGTGACCACGCCCACCCGCGTCATCGGGGCCGAACGCGATTGGCGCTGCCCCATCGAGCAAAGCGAGCAATTCTATGTGGCGCTGCGGGCGGCCAATCGCGCGCCGACGGATTTCCTGCGTGTGCCGGGGGCCAGCCACAGCATCCGCACTGGGTCACCGGGCCAGCACGTCGCCTGGTGCCGCGCGGTGCTGGAGTGGATCGCGCGCTATAACCCCGTCAGCGAGTGAAGAAAACTGGTACAAGGCTCGCTGGGACGGGTATGATTGCAAAAGAATGATCGCAAGGCACCGCGCACAGCGATCCCAGGAATCTAGGAGATGAGTAGATGCCCAAAGCCGTCCGATTCAATGAGTATGGTGATGTTGACGTCCTGAATGTTGTTGATATCCCACCGGCCACCCCTGGACCGGGTGAGGTCGTCGTCACGGTGAAGGCCGCTGGCATCAATCCCGGCGAAGCCAAGATTCGTGATGGATCGCTCCACAGCCTCTACCCGGCGACATTTCCTTCCGGCGAGGGCACCGATTTCGCGGGGGTCATCGCTGAGCTTGGCCCCAATGTCGTGCAATTCGCCGTCGGTGATGAAGTGATCGGTTACACCCACAACCGTGCCAGCCATGCGGCATCTGTCGTCGTTCCGGTAGAGCAACTGACGCCGCGCCCCGCCAACATCCCCTGGGAAGTGGCGGGGTCGCTCTATGTGGCCGGTTCCACCGCCGTTGCCGCGCTCCGCGCTGTGGGGGTGAAGGCGGGGGAAACCTTGGTCGTCGCGAATGCCGCCGGGGGTGTCGGCTCACTGGTGGTGCAGTTAGCCGTCGCTGCTGGCGCAAAGGTCATCGGCCTGGCAAGCCCGGCGAATCATCCATGGCTCAAGCTGCATGGCGTCATCCCCGTCGCGTATGGTGATGGGATGGCGGAGCGCATCGGTGCCGTTACGGGGAACGCCATCGATGCCTTCATCGACACCTATGGCGGGGATTACGTAGAGTTGGCGCTCGCACTCGGCGTCCGCCCGGAACGCATCGATACCATCGTGAACTTTGACGCCCCCGCAAAATATGGGGTGAAGGCTGAGGGCGGTGCCGCCGTCGAAAGCGACCGCGCCAAGGTCCTGGCGGAACTCGCGGAGATGATCAGCCAGGGTAAGGTCGTGCTCCCCATCGCGCGTGTCTACGCGCTGGAGGATGTGCGAGCGGCGTATCAAGACCTGGCGCAGGGGCACACCCCAGGCAAGATCGTGCTCGTGCCCTAGCCGCGCAAGTGCGTCCGTGCCCAGTGAGCCGTCGTCTACGCTTCGGCGAAGATGGCGCTCACCGGGCAGGTGAAGCCGGGGATGACATCTAGCCCATCCAGCGTATCCGCGACTTGCAGCACCGCCGTCGGCGCGTCAGGCGAGTTCTGCTGCCATACGTCGATGATCTGACGATTCGGCCAGACGACCCAGATGAGCCGTACCCCCGCTTGCAGATAGATCTTGGCCTTCTTGTCCATCTGGGGGCGATAGTCATTGGGCGACGTGATCTCGATGGCGAGATCGGGCGGCCCGACAATGTATGAACCATGTTCCACGATGAGCGGCAGCCGTTCAGGCAAGATATATGATAAGGTAGGGCGTAATAACGATTCATCACGAGTAGAAGGCGATAAAAGATAGCAACTCGCGCCTTTGAGTTTCCCGAATTTCTGCGCTTTCAGATACGCATGCAGGGTATCATAAAAATTGGCCGAAAGGTCGGCATGCATGTTTCCTGGCCCTATGTGCGGATGAGTCGACCATCATGCAGCTCGAAGGTCCAACCATCCTCGATGGAGATTTTGTCGTACTCTTCGACAGTCAGTGGGCCAATGCCAACATATCCGCCCCAGGGTGCATGCATCCGTGGACTTCTTGAATACATCTTTCAGCGCCTTTCCCTTGTGTTCGTACATTGATTCTCTCATATGGTGCTGGATGTGGCAGTATCGTGGCGTTGTTCGCGGTGGTGGGCTGGGCGTGGCTATGGTTCCACGAGCAGACGGCGGAGGATCTTGCCGACGAAGTTTTTGGGGAGTTCGGTGCGGAACTCGACCAGGCGAGGGACTTTGTAGGCGTCGAGGCGTTCACGCAGGAGAGCGAGCAGTTCCTCTTGGGTGGCGCGTTCGCCGCGTTTGAGCACGACGACGGCCTTGATGGGCGGCGCGCTGTCGCCGTTGGGCGCGGCCTCGCGCACCACCGCTGCCTCCAGCACCTTGGGGTGCTCGTAGAGGATCTCTTCGACCTCGCGCGGGTAGACGTTGTAGGGGCCGTAGAGGATCAGGTCTTTTTTGCGCTCCACGATGGTGAAGAAGCCGTCTTCGTCCATCGTCGCCAGGTCGCCTGTGTGCAGCCAGCCATCGGCCAGGGCGCGTGCCGTGTCGGCGGGGCGGTTCCAGTAGCCGCGCATCACCTGGGGGCCGCGCACCAGCAATTCGCCGACCGTGCCCAGGGTGACGGGCTGGCCCGTCTCGGGGTGCACCACGCGCGCCTCGGTGTTGGGCAGGGGGATGCCGATGCTGCCGACACGCCGTTCGCCTTGCAGCGGGTTGCAGTGGGTCGAGGGCGACGCCTCGGTGAGGCCATAGCCCTCGACCAGCCGCCCCCGCGTCAGCTTCTCGAAGGCTTCCTGCACCTCGACGGGCAGCGGCGCGGAGCCGCTGATGCAGATGCGGATGCCCGCGACGCCATAGCTGCGCACGCGCGGATAGTTGGCGATGGCCAGGTACAGCGCGGGGATGCCCGGCAGCATCGTCGGGCGATAGCGCCGGATCGTCGTCAAGATCGCCTCGACCCGCGTGGTGGGCACCAAGATCAGTGTCCCCGCCAGCGCCAGCGTCAGGTTCATCCCCGCCGTGATGCCATAGGAATGCGACAGGGGCAGCGCGCAGAGCGAGGTTTCATGGCCACGTTTGGCGTCGGTGATCCAGTGGCGGTTTTGGCTGACGTTCGCCATCAGGTTCGCGTGGCTCAGCATCACGCCCTTGGGCGGGTCGACCGTGCCAGAGGTGTATTGCAGCAGCGCCAGGTCATCCGCCACGCGGCAGATGGGCAGTGGCGTCGCCGGACTGCCCGCCAGCATCCGCTGGAAGGTGCGCGTGGGGAGGGCGGTGCGCTCGGCGGTGATGGCGGTGGGGGTCTCGTGGGGCGACAGATCGTCGACGCGGCGGGCCAGCCGCACGCGCTGGGCCAGCGGCAGATATTCGCGCACCCCCGTCAGCACGACCTCGCGGACCTCGGTGCCCGCGCAGATGCGGCCCAGGTCGGGGCGATAGCTGGCGAGCGTCACCAGCAGTGTCGCACCCGCGTCGCGCAGTTGGTCAGCGATCTCATCTTTGCTCATCAGGGGGCTGCCGAGCACGACCACCGCCCCGGCCCGCAACGCGCCGAAAAAGGCGATGACGCACTGTGGCACATTCGGCAGGACGATGGCGACGCGGTCCCCTGGTGCCACGCCGCGCCCGCGCAGTGCATGGGCGAAGCGGTTGCTGAGGCGATCCAATTCCCGATAGCTGATGCGCTGACCAAAGAAGATGAGGGCGGTGCGGTTGGGGAAGGCCCGCGCGGCGTTGCTGAGTAGTTCGTGCAATGGCTGGCGAGGGATGGCGATGGTGTTGGGTACCTCGTTGTCATAGCTTTGCAGCCAGGGGGCCGTCGCGTGCCACGCGGCATCGGCGCTGAGCGGGCCAGAGGGCGGCATCGTCCCGCCGGGGGCTTGCCCCGCCAGGAAGCGGCGGATGGCGCGGTTCACCGCCTCGGGCCGTTCGAGCTGCACCAGATGCGCCGAAACAGGGATGACGACCTGCTGCGCGTCAGGGATGAGCCGCGCGACCTCTTCGTACCGCTCGCGCTGAAAGACGCGGTCGCGCTGTCCCATGATCACCAGCGTGGGTACGCGCAGCAGGGGCAGCCGCGCCTGACCGGGCCAGGGCGACATCGCGTCGTCATGCATCCGGCGCAGGGTGCGCAGCGACGCATAGAGCGCGATGTTGAGCCAGATGACCAGCCGATTGAAGAGCGCGCTCGGCACATTCATCATGCGGCGAATCCAGCGTTGGATGATGAAATGCGCGGGCACGCCGATGAGGACGAGTTTATTGACATGTGCGGGGTGGCGCAGCGCGTACTCCGCCGCGATGGCCCCGCCAAAGGAATGCGCGACCAGGGTGAAGGGTGTCGCGGCCCCCGTCTGTGCCAGCGCCAGTTCCAGGTCGTCCACCAGGCCATTCATGCTGGTCGGCAACTCGCGCGGGTCGTCGCTGTGGCCGTGGCCGCGTAGCTCTGGCGCGATGACGTGCGCGGTCTGGCCAAAGTAGCGCAACTGCGGCAACCACTGCTGCACGCTGCCGCCATAGCCATGCACGAAGACAAGCGTTTGCGCCGCCCCATCAGGGTGAATGTCGATGACGCTGATCCGCCGGGGGAAGGCACGGGGTGCGACGGGCGGCGCATCGACCGCGCGGCGATACAATTCGATGTCGAGTGGCATGGTGGCCTCCTCAGCAGCGGGGGGAGCGTGTCCGACGCTGGACGCGTGGCTGACTGTGGGCAGATTATAACATATCGTCGCGTCGCGTGGTAGCCAGCTACACGCTCGTGTGCTCATCCATCTGGTCACGCGCGTTTCATCGGATCGTACACTGTCGTGAGGGAGGAGCAGTGCTATACGAGAGCAGGAAACGTCGCCAGATTTTGCGGATTGGGTGGTGGACGATTCGTCGGAGTCATTCGTGATGACGCACGGCGCTCTCTATGAGGGAGGACGTCAACGGCGGCTCTATGTGACACTGGGCACGTTGGCCTTGGTGGCGCTGGTACTGGTGGCCTCTACCTCGGCCTGGTTGCCCGCCGCGCAGCGCGGGTGGGCACGACTCTTTCCCCCGCCGCCCTACACGGGTGCGCTCACCATCGTGCGCGAGCAAAATGAAGCGCGGGTGCTGGCGCTACGCCGCGACACGGGCCAGGTGCAATGGTCGTATAAACCAACTGCCGAAAACAGTACCCCGATCCTCGCGGGTGATGTCGTCGTCGCGGTGGATACGACGGGCATCGTCGGCCTTCGTGTCGTAGATGGACATGTGCTCTG
>JBBQSR010000108.1:0-9719 GCA_038234855.1 Ktedonobacterales bacterium
ACGCCTCCTCGGCCTCGGCCTCGGCGGGCAGGGTGTCGGCCTCTTCCAGCGCGATGTCGGCGTCGGCTTCGTCCACGATGCCCAGGTCGCTTTCATCATCGGCGTCGGCGGCGTCTTCGAGTTCGGCGTCCGCTTCTAATAGCTCGGCGTCGTCGGTGGCCGTTTCCTCGGAGGGGCGATTGAGCAGGTCGCGCAAGCGTTTGAACACGGGAGCCTCGCTTTGTGGTGGATCGTGATGTGACGGCGGACATGCCCCGTGCCCCGCACGCGCCATACCAGGGCGCACGGAGCGATGGCACGGGGCCTCTGCCGAGCCGTGGGGCTAGTTGCCGCGCCGATAGTTGTGCATCGAGCCGTCGCTAACCGGCTCGTTGATGATGATGTCGCCGTTGCGGATCTTGACGTTGTACAGGCATGTGGGGTTGGTGCACACCCACGCCTTGTATTCGATGGACGCGCCCTGGCTGCCAAAGTCGGACAACGGCACCAGATCGCCTTCGTGGCATTTGCGGCACGGGGGGAAGGTGAATTCCATATGTTTCTCTCTGCCTCCTCAAAATGGCACAGGGTGATGTGCCCCTATGACCCAGGGAAGTTTGGCAGAGATGCTGGCCTCGTCCGCCGCCGCTACCACTTCCGCCTCCCGGCCACTGCAACCGTTGTGCTTGTCTACCAGTGTACCACAAGAGCGGCGAATATGAAAGGGTATGGCAGCGGCGTGCACCATTTCGCCCGCCTGAGCGGGTGGCACGGCGCAGCCCGATCAGGCGTGGGCGGGGCAGGTGGCGCAGAGTTTGGCGCGGCACCATCGCGCGTGCAGGTGATGCAGCCCCTGCTGGGCGAGCGCGCCGCGCGGGGGCTGCGGCAGCCCTAGCCAGCGGGTCATGGCCCGCGTGATGCCGTTGCTGGGCAGATCTGGTGCGGCGGCGGCGATGGCGCGCGCGGTGGCGGCGAGCGCCGCGTTGCCGCAGTGGTCGCCATAGGCGGCGAGCAGGGGCAGGGTCGCGTTCCACAGCACGATGGCCGCGCGCTTAGCCCCGATGGCGCGTCCAGCGGGGGCGAAGAGTGCCAGCAACCGCTCCCACCCATGGGCAGCACCGCCCGCCAGCGCCGTGCCGCAAACGCGCGCCAGCACCGGCATCTCGTGCCAGCCGCCAAACATTTCGCCAAAGGCGCGCAGCCGCTTCGTCGTCAGGCGATCCGTCAGCATTGCGGGGTCGGGGATGGTGGCGGTCGCGTGTGGGCGGGGCCGCAAGTCCTGGCGACCATAGGTGAGGGCCGTCTGCATGGCGCGCAACAGGACCGCCTCGGGGTCTTGCGCGGCCAATTCGGCGCGCATCTGAGCTACGCGTTCGGTGAAGCGTGCCCGCCCCCACGCATGCAGCGCGGCCTGGATGTCAGCAGACGCGCGAGGCGACGCCTGACAGGGCCAACTGACGGGAATGGCCGGGGCCAGTAAGCGCGGCGCGATGTCGCCCACCAAGAGTAGGGGGACGGTGCGCCCCGATGCTAGGGTCGTTTGCGCCCCTCTTGGCAGCGCCCCACCCGCCACGACGTGCAGGATCACGCCGTCATAGCGCGGGTCTTGTTGATGATGATGGCTCGTCCAGTTCGCCGCGCGCAGGTGCAATTCGACATCGCCGACCAGCCGTTCGCCGTCCAGCCAGAGGACGGCGTCGCGGAAGTCGGGTCCAGCGTTGCCCCCCGCGCGCCCGACATAGTGCAGACGCACCGTGCGGCCATCCTGGGTGGGCAGGTCATGGCCGACGACGCGCCCCCCAGCCCACCACGTGGCGAAGGCGGCCTCGCTGCCCGCCCGCAGGGCATGGGGCGAGCGCGCCTTCACCTGCGTCTGCTCGCCGTGACGGGGGTGGGGGCGGGAGCCGGGGCGAGGCGGGCGAGGCGCGTGCGGGTCAGTTGGGCCAACGACGCGCCCAGGGCTTGATAGAGCTTCAGCGCGGCTTCCCACTGGGCGCGGGCCTCAGCGACGTGGCCTTCTTCCAGTTCCAGCGCGCCCAACCATTCACGCGCGCGGGCTTCGTCGTACTTCAGTTGGTGCTGTTGGGCGACGTTTAGGGCGGTTTCCAGCAGGTTGCGCGCCTGTTGGCGGTCGCCCTGTGGGTCGCGTACCAGCACGCTGCCGAGTTCGGTGTAGGTGCGCCCGCGCGACACGCCCTGCGTGCGTTTCAGATCCAGCGATTCGCGCAGGTAGCGCCGCGCCAGATCAAAGTCGCCCCCCTCGGCGGCGACCGCGCCGAGCGAGCGCAGGGTGGCGCTCATGCCGCCCTCGTCGCCGATAGCGCGGCGCGCGGCCAGGGCTTCTTCATAGAGCGCGCGGGCGCGGTCGGGGTCGCCACGCATCAGCGCGACGGTGCCCAGGTTGTGCGTGCGCGCGGCCTCGCCCAGGCGATCCTTGCGGGCACGGGTGATCTCAAGTGCCTGACGGTAATAGCGTTCGGCTTCGTCCAGGTCGCCCTGCTGGCGGACGATGAAGGCCAGCGCCGCCAGCATCGCGCTCTCGCGGCTGCGGTTGCCCAGCCGTGCGTCGGCCTCCGCGCCCCACAGCAGGACGCGCCGCCCATCCGTCCAATAGCCCCGGTCGCGCACGAAGTTTTTCAGGTCGCCAGCGGTGTCAGCGACGAGTTGCGCTAGCTCCTTGCCGCGCTCGGGGTCGGTCGTCGCGCGCATCCGCTGATAGGCCCAGGTCAGCGCGCCCAGCACGTTGGGATATTCCAGATCCACGCGATTTTCCGTCTCGGTGCGGCGTGTCTCGCGGCGATGGACCAGCGCGCGGTAATAGCGTGCCGCCGCCAGTTCCACCGCGCTCTCGGCCTCCGCGCCCGCCTCGCGCAGCCGCTCGCGCGCGAACTGGCGCACCAACGGATGCAACTGGTAGCGTGGGGGACCGTCGGGCTGCTCGTTTTCGCGCAGCAGACTGAGGTCCGCGAGATCCAGCAGCACCTGCGCGGTGGCGGCATCGCCGATGCGCGCGGCCATCACGGCGATGCCCGCTTCTTGGCTGAATGTCGCGCCCGTCAGCACGGCCAGTGCCGCGAAGCCGCCCTGCTCCGCTGGGGTCAGTTGCTCATAGGTCAGGTCAAAGGTGCGTTCGATGCCGCGCGTGCGGCCCTTTCGTTGCACGCCCTCGTCGCGCAGGCGGGTCGCCAGGGCGGCCAGCGGCTCGGCACGGCGGGCGACGCGCGGCGCGACCAACTCGATGGCGAGCGGCAACGCGCCGATGGCCTCGATGATGGCGCGTGCAGCGGGTTCATCCTCCGCGTTGATGGTCTTGCCGCCGCGCTCCACCAGGCGTTTCAGCAGGGCGAAACCTTCCTCGGTGGAGAGGGTGTCGAGGTTGATCTCCGTCAGGCCGGGGACGTCGTTCCATGAGACGCGCGTGGTGATGAGCAGGGTTGGCCCCAGGCCGTTCGCGCCGCGTGCCGTCAGGGTCGCCACGACATCGCCGAGCGGCATCGGTTGGTCGATGTTATCTAGCCCGATGAGGATGCGCTGCCCGGCCAGCCCGGCGCGCAGGGCGGCGGCTTTATTCGCGGCACCCACGGCCTTGGCGACCTCGCTCAGCCCCAGCGCGAAGCCCGCCGCCTCGTAGAGTTGCGTGTCGCAGTCGTCCTCGACCAATTCTTGACACGACAGCCACACGATGCCATTGGGGAAGGACTGCGCCTCGGATTGGCGATAGAGCGTTTCGAGCAACAGGGTCGATTTGCCGACGCCGCCCAGGCCGCGCAGCGACACGGCGGCGGCCCCCGGCGTGGTGATGGCGGTGGCGATGCGGGCTAGCTCGGCGTCGCGGCCCAGCACAAGCGTGGGGCGCGGCGGCAGCACCAGGGTGCGGCGCTGTCCCGACCCGTCTTCGTCGCCCTCATCGGCCTCGTTGTCCAGTTGGCTGCTGGCCTTTTGCTGGGCGAAGAACTCTTGCAGCACCTGATGGGCGGTGGCGCGCGTCTCTTGCTGGCGTTCCTGGCGCGCGGCCTCCTCGGCGCGGGCGGCCAGGTGACCCAGGCGCGTCTGCTCGGCGCGGTCCGCGATGAAGGCGGCGACCGTCAGCACCGCGACGACCCCCACCCCGCTGCCCGCGACTACGGGGTAGCGCATGAAGAACGCTGCCACGGGGCTATTTTCGCTGGGGGGCAGCGCCAGGGGCTGACCGTTGGCGACCTCCGAAAAGAGTGCGCTGCCGATGGAGCCGACCTCGCCCACCAATGCGCTGCCCACGGTGGCGAGCGCCAGTGCCCACCAGCGCCGCAGGAGCCAGATCAACAGTCGTTCGCCGAATGAGCGTTCCTTGGTGATGTCGGCGACCGAGACGGTATCCGAGGCCGCGCCAGCCGGGGGCGGCTCTTGTATGGCCATGTTGGTGTTCCTTATGAGGGATGAATGCGGATAGCTGAAGATGGGGCCAACCCGCGATGACTAGCCCATTGTAAGCCCATTCGAGCGATCCGGCAAGGGGCGGCGAACGAGCAATCGCCGCCGTCATCTTGGTGGTTCAGCTTCCAGCCACCTCGGCGAGAATGCCGGTGACGTCAGCGAGTTGGTTTCCCGCTTCCCATTGGGCAGTGAATCGCTCCCTCAGCATGCGCCGCAATTGTGCCACGATGGCGTCATGTTTCGCCATGGAGACCGGTGGCACTGGCAGCGAGGAGGCTCTTCGCGCGGCATCTGCCCACCCCAACAAGCGCGTTGCCCGCTCGGGCTGTTGCTGGCTGATGAGCGCCGCCAGCGATTCTGCCCCTTCGATGACGTGTTCTGTCGCGTGTATCTCATAGGCCAGGGCGATACTTTGCAGAAAATAGGCCATGGCTTGCGCGCTATCTTTGGTGCTGTCGGCATCTCCCAGGCTCCGCAAGACATGGGCGAGGTGGTAGTCATCGCCCAGATCTTCAAAGCGTTCGCGTGCCTCGCTCAGCAAGGGGAGTGCGAGCGTCTCGTCGTGCGCGGCAAGCAAGGCTTCACCCAGATTCAGTGAGGCCAGGGCGATGCTGCGTTGATCACCGCTACGCTGATGGATCGCGAGACTCTCGACAAAATAGGCCTGTGCGTCTCGCGTATTTCCCATGCGGAGCGCGATATCCCCCAAATTATCCAGCGATGCCGCGATCCACACGGGCGAGGCGATTTCACGAGCGGTACGCAGGGCCTTTTCCCCACACGCCAGGGCTTGCGTGTAATCACCAATGCGTGAGAAGGCCGTCGCGAGGTTCGTCAGGGTCGCGGCGGTGTTCGAGGGGGTCTGCGATACCTGCAAACTTTCTTGATAGCACGCGATGGCTTGGGAGTACGCGCCGAGTTCCATGTAATCGATGCCGAGGTTGCTGAGGGCTATCGCCAGTATGGGCGGATCACCAGCCTGGCGGCAAAGCGCCACGCTCTGTTCGTCGTACCGCTGCGCCTGTTGGTAGTCGCCGCGCATACTCGCGATGTTCGCGAGCAGATTGAGGATATGGCGATGGGCGTCGGGTGCCAGATCCGTCATGGAAAGGGCTTCCTCAGCGAAGGCGCGTGCTTCATCGACCTCGCCCCGCCGAAAGGCGAGTTGGCTGGCCCACCGCAAGGCCCAGATGCGCGTGACGGACACCATCGCTGACTTCGCCAAAAAGGTGGTCAGCCAGCGATATCCCTCGCGCCAATAGCTGCGGATGTCCCAAAAGCGCCCCAGTGCCGTCGCCAAGCGCAAACCCGCTTCCCACTGTTCGCTCATCTGCAACCATTGTAGGGCCGCCCACAGGCCATTCAACTCTTCTTCGATGCGGGCATAGATAATCGGTGATTCCTCGGCTAACAACGCGGGTGCCAGCGTTTCGCACCATTCGACAAAATAGGCGGCATGTCGGTCACGCAGGTGCGTCGCTTCGTCGGCTGCCTGTGCCCGCGCAGCACCGAAATGGCGCACGGTGTGCAGGAGGTTGTAGCGGGTGGTCTCGACCCCCTTGATGGGTACCACGAGATGATTTTCGACCAATGTCAGCAGGTCATCCATCATCGCGTCAGATGGGCCATCGGCCAGCAATCGCTGCAACAGGCCCACGTTGGCCCCACCCAGGCAGATGCTCGCGGCACGCAATACTCGTTGCGCTGAGCCATTCAACAGATCGTAGCTCCATTGCAACGTTCGATCCATGGTTTGCTGACGAATGGGGAGATCGCGCGGCCCCCCCGCGAGCGACTGCAATGAACGCGCACTGTGCAGATCAGCGAGGATCTCATTTGGCGATGCGATGGATAAACGCGCGACCGCTAATTCGATCCCGAGGGGCAGCCCATCGAGCGCATGTAGAATCGCGATCCAGCTTGGCAAGGTCGCGGCGGTGAAGGTGAAATCGTGGTTGCGCTGGCGCGCGCACATCTGCAAGAAGGCGAGCGCGGAATAGTCGCCCACCGCTTGCAGTGGGATATCGCCATCTGCGGGCAGGGTGAGCGGCGGCACTTCGAATGCTTGTTCCCCACGAATCCGTAGGGGCGCGCGGCTGGTGGTCACGACATGTAACAGCGGGCATGCCGCCAAGAGGTCACTCACCTCGGGCGCCGCGTCAAGCAGATGCTCAAAATTATCGAAGACACAGACGATGAGATGCGGCTGCAAAAAAGCGACCAACTGCTCCACCGAATCGATGGTACTCTCGCTGGCGGCTTGTAAGCGATGCATCAGCGTTGGCATGACCAGCGATGATTCACTGATATCCGCCAGGGGCAGGTACAGCACGGGGTATTGCTGCGCGTGCAGACGCTGTGCGACCTCTAGGGCAAGGCGCGTCTTGCCGACACCGGCAACTCCCGTCAGGGTCATCAGCCGTGTCGCGCCGTCTTGTTGCATCCGCACGATGTCTTCGAGAAGCGTTTCGCGTCCGAGTAAGGGCGTCAGTGGCAGTGGTGGTGCCGGAAAGCGCAAGGCGGGACTGCTGGCGTCGACGCTGGCGTCTAGCCGCGCCGCATCTTCTTCGCTGAGCTGGAGCGCGACGATCAGCAATGGCACCGCGCCGCGCGAAGGTGGTTTTTCGCCGCGTTCGAGTTGGCTGATGTAACTGGCGCTATAGCCCGCCGCCGCCGCTAATTCCTCTTGCGACATCCGCGCGCTACGCCGTAATCGCTTGAGCAGCATGCCAAACGTGAGATTGTTTTGCATCCCTTGATCCCTTATGCCGTGAAGTCGTGTTCACTATGGTACTGGGCAGTATAGACAACGCTACCCTGCTAACGTCAAGCCATCTAGCGTCAAAAAGTGCGGATTTGGTGCGAAAAAGCGCAAAGACTTTGCCGCCCCGACCAGGCATACTGGGAGCATGGATTGAGACGCAATCCTTTTGAATGAGTCGATGCGCGATGGCAAAAACAGGTCCGGTTCGTGGCTACCTCACCGACTCTATCTGGCAAATGCTGGATGCAAGTAACAAGGAGAAACCCCAGTGGCACAATCTCTCGGATTTCGACGCTTCGCGAGTGTTGCTGTCGTTGCCGTTGCCCTCGCGGCATTGGCCGCGATGCACCCACAGGCGACGGTTCACGCCGCGCCGCTTGCGTGCAACAATCCCCAATGGCTCGACGTCTCAGGCACCAGCAGCACTACGACACATTCATATGCGAATGGCTCGTCGGTGACGCTCCACGCGCAATTACAAATCGACGAAGACCCACAGACCGGCTGTTTTGCGGGCTATTTCCGCACCGAGGAAACGATCACCGGAACGACAGGACGCTACGGGTTCGAAGGCGGAAAAACCTACACCATCCTCGTGTACAAGAGCGGCTCATCCTATGTCACATTTCCTTCGCCAACAACGCCACTACTTGTGAATCCTCAGTCGTCGCCGACTGTCCTTGATGGCTCAGCGATATTCACTACCTGTGCAGCGGCAGGCGCGAAATTCACCCCAACTAATGGTGATCCCGTGTTCACCACGGGTACGGCGAATTACTGCCACTAGTGATGGGAGGCCCCACGACGTCTCTTGCCGCGCCAAAACGCGGCGGAGGCCGAGTGGGGCCTCTTGCTGTCATGAGCGGCGGCTCCCTGTTAGGTGAGCCGCCGCTGCTCTCAGCCGAAGATGGCGGCTAAGATGGCTCCCAGGGCCAGTGGCAGCGCCGCGAGGGCCGTTCCTGGTCCCAGCCCCGCGGCGTCGACCAGCACGCCGCCCACCACGGGCGCGACGGCCTGGCCCAGCGCGACCGCCGCCGTCAGCATGCTGAGGCTGGCGGTGTACACCTCCGGCGCGACCGTCCGCCGCAGCATGCCCGTGAAGAGGGCGGGGGTGCCGATGAAGGCGGCCCCCATCATGGCCGCGCCGACCGCCTCGATGGCGATGTTGGCAAAGGCGACGGTGCCCGCGCCCGCCGCGCCCAGCAGCAGCGCGAACGCCAGGGTGCGGCCCGTCGGCCAACGGTCTAGCGCGCGACCCCACAGCACCCCACCCGCGCAGCCCGCGCCGCCGATCAGTGCCCACACCAGGCCGACGCCCGTCCCCGGCACGCCCTGGCGCACGATGAGCGCGATGAAGTAGGTGAAATAGATGATGTGCCCCACACCGAAAAGCAGGTAGGCCAACGGCAGCAGCAACGTTCTCGGGGGCTGCGACAGCGCCGCCAGCCCCCGGCGCAGCGTTCCGGTGGCGCTGGGGGGCGTTGCGGGCGTGCCGCGTCGCAGGGCGCGGTGCAGTCCCCACGCCGCCAGCGCCCCACCCAGGCCCATGCCCACCCACACGGCACGCCAGCTCAGCGGCGCGTGCGCGCCGACGACCAGCGGGGCCAACACCCCCGAGATGACCAGGCCCAGCGCGCCGCCCGCCCAGATGATGCCCGCCGCCTGGCCCCGCTCGCGCGGCGCGACCTCGCCCAGCGTCAGCGCCAAGGTGAGGATCGCCGCCCAGGCCGAGGCGATGCCCACGATGCCGCGCCACAGAGCCAGTTGGACCAAGGTGCCGCTGAAGGCCGAGGCGACCATTCCCGCGTTCATCGTCAGCAGGGCGGCGGTGTTGAGCCACAGGCGCGCGGGGACGCGGGCCGCGACGATGGGCAGCACCAGCGTTCCCACCAGGTAGCCTGCCAGATTCGCGCTGCCCACCATCCCAAATGTCCCATAGGAGGTGGGGAAGGTCACGCGAATGGCGGGCAGCAAGAGACCATAGGAGAGGCGCGAAAAGCCCAGGAACGCAGCGAAGGCGAGGGCCGCCCAGAGCGTGACCGCGCTAAAGGCCCGCTGGTCGCCCCGCTCCTCGGCCTGGGGATCGCGCTCAGGTACCATCGCGGTGAGTATTAGTACGTGAGTTGGCGCAGACGCGACAGCAACACGACGCGCCAGAGGAAGGTTTCGGGGTTGATGGGCTTGATGATGTAGTCATCCGCACCAGCCTGGAAGCCCGTCACCTTATCGCGGATCGAGGAGCGGCGGGTGACGCAGGCGATGATCATGTGGTGGGTGCTGCGTTCCTCGCGGATCTTGCGCACCAGGGGCAGGGCATCACCGTCGGGCATGTCGAGTTCCAGCAGCAAAATCTGGGGGCGATGCCTCGCGATGGCGTCGACCGTCTCGGCGATGGTGCGCGCCGCGACGACCTGGTACCGCGCGCGCAGCACGTCCGCCAAGACCTGTTGCTGCGCGCGGTCGGGGTCGGCGACCAACACGGTCAATGTTGCCGGATAAGACATATGGGTGGCTCCCTCAGCAGTGGTGCGGCATGGGATGCTGTCATGGGTATGGTTGCATG
>JBBQSR010000109.1:0-9691 GCA_038234855.1 Ktedonobacterales bacterium
TTGGTGTCGATGCCGCTGACCAAGCCCGAAAAGTTGATGGGCTGCGACAGCGTGCCCCCGCTCTGCGCGGCGGTGGTGCTGGTGCCGCTGGTCGCGCCAGTGCTGCTCGTGGTCGTCCCGGTCGACCCGGACGATGAAGAAATGGGTGCGCTCATGGGTGGCTCCTCCTTGGGTTCGTGGCGTCAGGGCAATCCGTGCTCGGCCAGACGGCGGAGCGCGCCGCGACGCTCAGACGGTTTCGCGCTGGATGTCGCTCTTGCGGGCGATGACGATGGGGCGGCGGCCAGCGGTGCGGGCCATGCCGACATCGGTCGCGGGGGGCAGGGCGGCGCTGTTGTCTTTCGCCGCCAGGGCTTGCTGCAAGAGCGATTGCAGGTCGCGCCGATTCTCGTTGTTCAGGGTCGAGGGGCGCGGGGCGAGCTTCGCCACGGGGCGATACGCGCCACTGGCCATGCGATTTTCGCTAGAGAGGTCGTCTAACAGCTCTTGCCGGACGATGACCACATCCGGGGGCGCTTCGATGCCCAGTTTGACGCGCTCACCTTCGACCGCGAGCACATAGATTTTGATAACGCCGTTCAGCACGATGGCTTCCCCGGCTTTTCTGCGTAGTACGAGCATCTCAGGCTCCCTTCGTCGGCGCGAGCGCCGCGTGTGATGGGTCCGCAGGCGAATCCTCGTCAGCGGCGGTCAGTGCCTCGATGACGGCACGAGCGGCCTCGCCAGCGATGATCGGGGCGCGCAGTGGGTACGCGGTGTGATCGAGTATCACTTGGCGACCGATGCCCGCTGGCCAATTGATCAGCAGCGGACCGGCGAGATTGGCGACGATGACCGGGGGGTCGCGATGGAGGGTCAAGATGCAAAAGAGGCGCGCGTCTTCGGCGCGCTCCAGGTGCAGAGCCTCACCATCATCTTCATCCAATTCGAACTGGTAGTTGATGCCGAGCCACGCCGGGTCGGCCACCATCAGGCTGATGCCGGGGAGGTCGAGGCTGGCCAGTTCGCCGCACGTCTCGAACGGCTCAGGCAGCAGGTGAAAGCGTTGCCAATCGGGGCAACCAACGAGACCTTGCGGAAACACGATCTCGCGGGGGAGGGTGGTCACGGGGGCCGCAGCCTCTTTGGGGCGGCGGGCCGAACGTGGCGTTCCAGCCGGTGCTGGTCCTGGGTGTTCCATGGTCTGTGCTCCTTGCGAGAACGCCCCGTTTGGGGTCTCTGGGTACCGATGCCCAGCATGCTCAGGCGGTATCTCACTGTATCTCTTATCCGGCAGCCCGCCGCATTAGGCGCAGTGCCGATCAGTCCCCATTCGCACGCCCAATGGGCCACCATGCGCTATGATCTGATGCAGACGCGTTTCGCGCGGGCATCCGCGCGGTGAAGAGACACAAAGGGAGGCGATACGATGGCGAATCCGACCATTCACGAGGGCACCGAGGTGTACACCAGCGACGGACACAAGATCGGCAAGGTGATCGAGGTGCTGACGAATGAGTTCTTTGTGGAGGAAGGGGCACTGATCAAGCATACACGCGCCTTTCGCTACGATGTGGTGAGCCAGGTGACGCCCGAGCGCGTGACGCTGACCCTGGCGCAAGACGGGGTGAAGGGGACGTGGAACGAGGTCACGCTGCAAGACCGCCATGGCCGCGACCGCCATGTGACGCAGGTCGGGGTGCCCCGCCAGGTGCCGACCTATGATGAACTGCAAACCACCACGGGCGGTCCGCCGACCGGCGAGGAAGAGGTATAGGTCGGGCGTGGGTATCGGGCAGGCGTCAACCGCCAGCCGCCCCCGATCTCTGTCCGCGCAAGTCGCTCTTTTAGGGGGTTGGGCGGCGTAGACCCAGGAGCGCCTTGCCGAGGCCAGGGAGGCCGCGCTGCTGCACCAGCACGCGGAAGCCGCCCATCCCGTGCGGGTCCAGCAGGGCGGCGATGGCCGCGCGGAGGCTGGCACGGCGCAGCACGTCGCGCTGGCCCGCGTCGGTGTGGCGCGCGGTGTCGGCCAGGGGAAAGCGGCGAGCGGCCAGGGCATCCGCATCGTCGCGCAGCCCCAGGCCCAGGAGGAAGTCGCGCTGCGTCACCAGCCCCGCGCGCCGCAGCCCATGGTGCTGCCCCACCTCGATGAGCGCGCTGAAGTTGACGTTCGCGGTGATGTCTTGTGCCCCGGTCAGGGCCAAGGGATCGTCGCTGAGCATGTGCTGATGGTAACAGCGTAGTGTGCCGCGTCGCCGCTCGGGTGTGTAGAGCCGCCGCGCGGTGTCGCCATAATCGATGGTGAGGACGACGCCACGCGGGGCCAGTTGGTCAGCGACGCGCGCCATCCAGGCCTCCGCCGCCACGTTGACCTCCGCGCGCCAGCCCAGGGGGAACCGCTGCCAGGGGACGGCGAAACGGTCCAGTGAGGCGGCGACCTCGGGTGTGGAGGGTGGCCCCAGACGTTCGACCAAGCGGGGGGGCGTGCCAGATGCATCTACATAGACCTCGGCGAGTCCCGCTGGCGTGCGCTCCACGATGTGCACGGCGAAGGCGTCGAGCAATTCATTCGAAAGGATGACCGCGTATGGGCCGTTCCCCTCGGCATCAGGGGCATTCGCGGGCGGCTGCCGGATGTCGTTGACGTGGTAGGCGAGCGCGGCGGCGAAACCGGGGGGCGCGTCGGCGGCGGCATCCGTGGCCCAGGCGGCGATGTCGCGCGCGAGGTGGCCGCGCCCCGCGCCATCCTCCAGCACGGCGAAGGGGGCGGGGCGACCAAGCAGATCCCAGATCTGAGCGAGTTGCCGTCCGATGGCCGCGCCAAAGAGCGGGTGGAGGTCGGTGCTGGTGAGGTAGTCGCCTTCCCACCCCTGTGGCACGCGCTCGGCGGCGGTGTAGTAGCCGCCGTCGGGGTGGTAAAGCGCGATCTGCATATAATCGGCGAAGGTGATGGGGCCGCGCTCGGCGATGGCGGCGGCCAGTGCGTTGCCGAGGGGCGTCTGCCCCTGTGTGTGCGTCGCCATGCCCTTGCTCTCCCCCGGTAAAATCCTGTGCCGCTCTCACCATATCACGGCGGCAACAGGATGGCTGGCGCATGTAACCCCGCGACGCCCGCCTGCGTGGCGTGCTAGGGCGCGGTGGAGCGTTTGGGCGGGGGCAGGTGGTCGGCGCGCTCATCGGCGGCGGTGGGGGCGTCGGCGTCGTGCGGGGTGGTCGTGGCCGCGACGGCCTCGGCGGCCAGGGCGAGGGGCGAGGCATCATCGGGGAATTGGGCGGGGGTGGCCTTGCGCCATTCCTGATAGAGGTCGGCGATGATGGCCTGGGCCAGCCCAGCGACGGGCGAGGCCAGCAGTGCGCCTAAGACGCCGAAGAGTTCGCTTCCCGCGATCAGGGCGATCATCGAGACGGCGGGGTGCACGCCCACGGTGCGACTGAGCACACGCGGCCCCACGACATCACCCTCGATGACGTGAACGACGATGAAATAGACCAAGACGATGATGGCGGTTTTATAGCCATCGGTGGTGGTGAGGGCGAGGAGCACGCAGATGACGCCCGAGGTGATGGTCCCCAAGATGGGGATGAATTCGAGGATGAAGGCCAGCACGCCCAGCAGCATCGCGAAGGGGACGTGAAAAAAGGCCATGCCGCCGCCAACGAGCACGCCGATGAGCGTCGACATGATGAGCTGACCGCGAATGTAGCCGCCGATGACCTGACGCAGCGTCGCCAGGAAGGAACTGATGCGCCCACGGACGGTGAGCGGGGTGCTGGTACGCAGCCAGCCGGTGATGCGCTGCCCATCGATGATGAGGTAGACGCTGATGACGAGGATCAGCACTAGATCCAGCACGCTATTGACGAAGCCCGTGATGATCGGCACCACGTTGCTAGCGAAGCCGCCAAGCTGTGCCGTCAACTGCTGGCTGAGTGAATCGATCTGCGATTGCGACAGCCCAAGGCGATAGAGCGTCTGCACGAGCGGTGACGGTTTGCCATCGGCCCCCGGCGTGAGGAAGTGGCTGATCTGCGGGACGAGGGAGGTCAACTGCGTCGAAGCGGTGTTGATGACCAAGAAGATGACGCCCACCAGCACGCCGATCAGCAACAGATAGACGATGATCATGGCCAACATGCGGGGGATGTAGCGGCTGAGCGCGGCGATGGCGGGCGACAGTGCGTAGGCCAGCAGGGCCGCCAGCCCCAGGATGATGAGCGACCGCGCCACATGCGACGCCAGCCACAGCGCCAAGAAGACGAACACGGTGACGCCCAGCGCCACCAACACTTGATCGCGCCGTTCGCCCCAGATGCCCTCGCGCGGCACGACGCCATTGGGGGTCTGGTCGGGGGTTCGTGTCATCATCGCCGCCACCTCACTCTCGCTCTCCTCACGGTGCTTGCGCTATCGCACGTCTGATGCCGGGTCGCGCCGCATCAACAGGCGCGGAATTGGCGCGCCGTATGCGAGGCCCTTCATAATAGGGAACATTGGGTATCGTTCATACTGATCACAGGTGGCGCATGATGCGTCGCGCCCGTTTCATTCAGCAAGGAGGCGGTTGCACCTATGCAACGCTGTTCGTATTGTCAATTCCCCTGCCCAGACGTCGCGGAGATCTGCGGCTGGTGCACGTACTCATTGCACGATGCCAAGCATGAGGCGACCTCGCCGTATCGCGTGACGGCCACCCTGCCCACCGCGCCGCCCCCGCGCATGGTGCCGCGCGACCTCGCCACGCTGGTGGCCGAGCACACGCGCACCGCGTCCGTACCGTTGGCCGTGCCCGCGACGACCGCTGCGCCCTCCGCGAACGCGCCGACCCAGGCGACCTATCCCGCATGGGACGCCCCGACGGGCTATGCGCCGCTCACTGGAGCATATCACACGGGGTCGCCGCATGCCGCGCCGCCGCCAAACCTCCCATCAGCCGAGGCGGCGCAATGGTGGCTGGCGATTCCGCCGCTGACCATGGTGCTCGCCTGGCTGATGGCGCAGGGGGCGACGCAATGGGACGCGGCGTTGTCGGGGGCGGGGCGCGCGCTCTTCGCCGGGGCGGTCGTGCTGGTGGGGGTGGCGGCGTGGCGACACCATCGCCAGCAGGGGCGCGCGACCGTGCCGCCATTGGTGATGGCGGGGGCCTTCGTCGCGCTGTGGTGCTTGACCAGCGTGCTGGCGCAGCCCGCGCTGGCGATGCAGGCCCAGGGGCTAGAGGCCGGGGGCAACTTCGCGGGTGCGGCACAACTGTACCAGCGCGCGGGCGACAAGACGTCGGCCCTGCGTGCCCGGCTGGAATGGGGGCAGGCCTTGATCGACCGCAATGACTTCGTCGCCGCCCAGGCACAGATCGCCCCCGTGCTGGACGCCGCGACGGGGGCGCTGCGCAGTGACGCGCGCGGGGCCATGGGGCATCTGCTGTGGCGCTGGGGCCAGACGCTTTTCGCGGCGGGTGACCTGCCGGGGACGCGTGCGAAGTGGGGCGAGGCGGCCTCTGTGGCGACAGGCACCGCCGATGGCGACGCGGCCAAGGCGGCGCTCGCCGCCCCTCAGACCGTCACCGGGCACATGACGTGGCATGGCGAGCCCTTGCCCGGCGAGCGGGTGGCGCTGGTGAGCGCGTGGACCTTTTCGCCCGAATTCCACATCTTGCAGGTGACTGGGGAGCGGTTGCCCGCGACCAGCGGCGACGATGGGCGCTTCAGCATCGCGGGGGTGCGGCCTGGGGTGACGTATACGCTGATCTGGGAAGGGCAAGCGGGGGATGTGACGAGCGTCGCCGCCAACGGGCAGCCTACCCATGCAATGACGCTGCAACCCTTGGCGGGCGGCGACCTGGGCGACATCAGCATCGGCGGCTGACCCGCGCTGGTCCCAGGCGGCATATGCCCCGTCCCGCGTGATGCGTGGCCGCTTCGCGCCCATGCATGCCAAGAAAAACGAGGATATGGCGTTCTCTTCGATAGACACCGGCAATGTGTAACACGCTTCATGGCTATCAGGAGGGTTCGCGATGTTTGGGCTATTTCGGCCTCGGGGGCTGGGAACGGTCATCATGTTTGGGGCGCTGGCGGTGGTCAGCGCGTGCAGTGGCGGCACCACGGCCACCAGCGCGGGGGGCGGGGGCACGCCCGCAGCCACGGCCACGACGGCCCCCACGGCCACGCCGCTGCCCAGTTGCGCCACCGCGCTGCCGGGGTCGGCCTCGGTCGGCGGCCCCATCGCCTTCGCGGACGCGCCCACCCCCGTCGGGGCGGTGGCGGTGCGCTGACCACGAGCGTTAGCGGTGATGGACTGTGGCGGGTCGATATGCGCAAAGCCTGTGTGATGGGCAGCAGCGTCGGCGCGCTGCAAACGTTTTTCACCTCGGGCTTCGCGGCGATGAGTTGGGCGCATGCGTCGGTGATCCCTTTCGATGGGGTGTATCTGAGCGACTGCGGCGATCCGTATTGCTGGACGAAGGATACTGCACCGCGCTTCGTGGGGCTAGAGGCTGTGCAGGACCATGGCGGGGGCATCGTCACCTTTACGTTGCGCATCGTCTCGGCACCGCCACCCGTCACTTGCCCACAATATCCGCCGAGCACGCCGCCAGCGATACCCACGGAATATACACCCTTCTACCATTTTTATGGGTTGATCAGCATTCCCCTGCCGCCGTTGACGCAGGCGCTCACCGTCGATGGCAGCTACAACGGTTCGACGAAGCTGGGCGATAGCTATCTGCAACTATGCAGCGCTGGTTCGCCGACCGCCACGAAGGCGTTTTTCACGAACGAGTTGCCCGCGCATGGGTGGACCTTTGGCACCAGCCCTTGCGGCACCGCGAATGTGTGGTACCAGGGCAAGATCTTCTTTTCCTTCCCCGGCACCATCGTGGATAGCAAGCTGTACCATATGCAGATCGCCAACTGCTGATGGCGGCCTGAGGAGGCGCGCGTCGTACCCACCCGCTGCTTTGACGGTGTGGGCATGGCGCGGATTCGCCGCGTGATGTGAACCATTCAGGGTCGCTGCGTCGTCTAATAGAGGGCGCGAGGCGCAGGACTCTCTATGGCAAGGAATCGGGCGGTGACATGAAAACGATACGACGCGGTGGCGCGCTGACGATGTTGGTGTGGTTGATGCTGCTGACGGCCTGTGGTGGCGCGACGCAGACGAAGCCGCCGCCCTATAGCGAGGTCAACGCGACGCCGCCGCCGGGGTTGACCGGCCCAGCCCTCACCGCGTGGCATGTGCTGCATGATGTGCGGCCCGCGCGCGACCCCATCGCCCTGGCGCTGGGGCTGCGTCACGTGGCAGGGCCGATCCCCACCGTGGCGCGCACGACACCGCTGACGGTGCAGGTGGGCGCGGAGGAACGCTTCAACGTGCCAGGGGGCGACCCCATCTCGGCGAAGCTCGTGTATAGCACAGCGCATGTGTATGCCTATGTGCAGGACGGCGTGACCGTCGAGAGCGGCGCGCTGAAGGCGTCGGCGGATCGCTTCGAGACGAGCATCTTGATCGCCAATCGCCGCTACTTTGGCAGCGAATGGACACCGGGGGTCGATGGCGACGCGCACCTCACCTTCCTCAATGTCAGCGGTTTGCCGGGCGATGCCATCGGCCAGTTCCTGCCGCAGGACGAATATGTGACGGCGGTCTACCCCCAGAGCAACCAGCGCGAGATGCTCTATCTGAATGTCGGCACCGGGGCGCTGCTGCCCAACACCGACGCGTATGACAAGACGATGGCCAACCTCTTTGCCCGCATGATCGCCTGGCATCTGCGCCCAGCGGACCCGACCTGGCAACGGGCGGCGATGGCGCTGCTGGCGCAGCACCTCAATGGTTTCGATGCCTCCATGACGGATGCGGCGTTTTTCGCGGCCCCGGCGACGCCGCTGATGCAGTGGTCGTCGCGGGTGGGCGATGCGACCTCGTTCGGGGCGGCGTTCCTCTTCCTCGACTATTTCGCGGAACACTACGGCGGCTATCCCATCCTCAAGCAGTTGCTGAGCGATCCGGCTCAGTCACCGCTGAACTTCAACGACGTATTGGCGGCGAATGGTTTCAGCGACCGTTTCGATGACGTCTTTGCGAAGTGGGTGATGGCGAACGTGCTGAATGAGGAGCCGCAGGCGGACAACAGCCCCTATGCCTACAAAACGGTCAGTAATGAGCACGCGACGCCGCAACATCTGGCGACGGCGCTGCCGCTGCACGACGCGGGCACCGTCGGCCAGTACGCCACGCAATATGACGACGCTAAGTTGCCGACTGGGGTGGACCAGACGCTGCATGTGCGCTTCGCGGGGGCCGCGACGGTGCCGCTCATCTCGGTGGCCGCGCCAACGCCAGCAGGCGCGATCTGGTGGGGCAACCGGGGCGACAACATCGACACTACCCTCACCCGTCCATTGGATCTGACGAAGCTGACCGGCCAGACGGTGACGTTGCACTGTGACCTGTGGTACGATCTGGAAGCGGGCAGTGACTATGGCTATGTGTCGGTGTCGACCGACAACGGCGCGACGTGGAATCCCCTCGCCATCACGGGGAGCCACACCGACGACCCCAATGGGCTGAACGCGGGCAATGGCCTGACGGGCACGCCAAACGATGACGGCTCGTGGGTGGCGGCGAGCGCGGACCTGTCGCCCTTCGCGGGGAAGCAGGTGCTGCTGCGCTTCGAGACGATCACCGATGAGCAGGTCAATGGGCAGGGGGTAGCGGTCAGCAACATCGCCATTCCGCAACTCGGCTACACCGACAACGGCACGGGCTGGACGACGCATGGCTGGCTGCGGGCGGTGAATGCCTTGCCGCAGACGTATCAGGTACAGGTGGCGCTCTTCAAGCCAGATGGCAGCCTCACCCAGGTGCTGCCGATGCCGTTGGGTGCGGACGGGACGGGCACGCTCGACGTGCCCCACGCAGGCAAGACCGTGGGGCGCGTGGTGGTGTCGGTGGCGGCGACCGCCCCAGCGACGACCATCGCGGCGCACTATACCCTCGATCTCACAGCGAATTAACGGGCTTTTGAGCCAGCCAGGGGAACAAGTGGCACTTAACTTGCAGAACAGCCGAATAGACGAGGCAACGGCGACGAACGCGCGACCACGGGTGAGTTGCTCGACGGCATCGCTGGTGCAGCTTCCCTTAGCCGCCGCCCTGCGCGCGATCGCTGATGCGGGATTCGATGGCGCGGAGGTCGTGGCGGCACCAGAAACCTTGTTACGGGGCATGGCGGCGACGCGCCGAACCGTGGAGCGGTCCGGTCTGCGGGCGCTCAGCTTTCATCCGCCGCTGTGGCCCCTGCCCGGATGGCCAACGACACAGATAGATCGCGGACTCGCAACAGCCATGTGCGCGCGCGATCTCGGCTGTGAAGTCGCGGTCATCCACGCGCCGAGATCGCGGTCTTTGGCTACGCCGCGCGCCCGGCAATACATCGCCTCCATTGAGGCGGCACGTCACATAGGGGAGGCGAATGGATTCGTCATCGGGCTAGAGACTACCCAACGTCCATGGGACGGCAAGCCGCCACTGCTCTTCGACGATTATGGCTATTTTCTTCAATTCACTGACGACCATCACCTGAGCGTGACGCTCGACACCTGCCACGCCGCCGCGAATGGCGACGACCTGGCGGCGGTGCTGGCGCAGATCGGCCCGCGCCTGCGCAACATCCATTTCAGCGACACGACGAGCGCGCCGCCAGGCAAACGC
>JBBQSR010000110.1:0-9584 GCA_038234855.1 Ktedonobacterales bacterium
GACATCCAGCTCGGGGTCGCGCCAGGCCGCCAGTTCGTCGAAGGGGCCGGTGTAGTCCCAGCCGACCATCTCCGCGCCGCTCAATTCGCCGACCACGGTGTACTCGCCGTGCTGCTTGCCGCGCAGCTTCGCCAGATTAGCGACGAGATCCTTTGACAGATAGTACGTGTCGCCGTCTTGCTCGACCCTGGCATAGGTCAGGTCAGGGTTCACGGCGGCGGCGACGTTGGCGGGCATCGTCCAGGGGGTCGTCGTCCACACCAGCAGATATTCGCGCTCGCGGCCCTTCAAGGGGAAACGGACATAGATGCTGGTGTGCTGGACCGACCGTCGGCCCTCGTTGATCTCCATGTCGCTGATGCCGGTGGCGCAGCGCGGGCACCACGGCATCGCGTCGCGCCCCTTGTAGACCAAGCCCCGCTCGTGGCACGTCTTGAGGAAGTGCCAGATGGTGTAGTTGTTCTCCTCCGACATCGTGTAGTACGAGTCGTCCCAGTGCATCCAATAGCCGAGCCGCTTGGACTGCTCGGTGATGAGGTCGGCGAACCGTTGCACGCGCTCCTTGCACCGCTCGACGAAGGCGGCGATGCCGTACTCCTCGATGTCGCGCTTGCTCTTGAACTTGAATTCCTTTTCGACCTCGACCTCCACCCACAGCCCTTGGCAGTCGAAGCCGTTCTGGTAGCGTTGCCGATGGCCGAGCATGGTGTGGTACCGCTGATAGTAATCTTTCAGCGCGCGGTTCCAGGCGTGGTGCACGCCCATCTGGTTGTTTGCGGTGATGGGGCCGTCGATGAAGCTGTACCGTTGCTCACTCAATTCGTTGCGATTCAGGTAGCGTTCCATGGTGCCCTCGGCCTGCCAGCGCGCCTGCCACGCGCGCTCCAGCGCGGGCAGGTCGAGCCGTGTGAGGGGAACGACGGGCGCGAAGGGGGCTTTGGGCTTGCCCGCCCGACGCGCTTTGGTTGATGACGCGGTCACAAAGGGACTCCTTAACCGTGGTGGTCACTCTTTTTAGCAGATACAGTATACCCGCGTTGCGCCGTCTTGGGAACAGCACATCGCCGGGTGTCCGCTTGCGCTTGGGGAATGGGCTGTCGCCCGCGACCCTTATGGCCGCGCGGTAATGCCCAGCACGCCGAGGAGGCGGCCTATGATCATGGCCACGGGGAAGTGAAGTGGTTGGTTTGCAGTGAATGGATGCATCGCCATGATCCTTTCTGAGGGGTGGGGATATGTTCCTTTTATGATACCACACCGATGTGGAGGCGAGAGCAAGGGGAGAGTATTCCCCCTCGTCAGGGATAGGTGTATGCATCGCCAACGCGTGTCAAATGTCGCACATCATGCTGGCGGACGGCTTGCGCAGCGTCATCAATGGCGGTCGTCGCAGCATCATCGAGCGCCTCTTCGCCGCAATACGAGCAGACACCTGCGATGATGCGAACCGTCACGGTGTCTTGCCCCACCCGAACCGTTTTATCGATCTGCCGAATAGCATACGTGTCTTCGTGACCACAGTTAGGGCATACGATCCCTTCCAGCTTTTCACCAAGAGTCGCCATCGTTCTTGCTCCTTTCTAGGGCATGCGCGTGCGATAATCATTGGCCCACTCGTGTGGGCGCATGTCGGGGCGATACACGGTAATCAGAAAGGCGATAGCCGCTACGTGACGCTGCACCGCATATCGCTTCGCGGGGTACGCGACCACAGCATGAATAGGTCGCGTTTGGCTAAAGCTAAGGATCAAGCAAGATGGGCCACGCGGATCACTCGGATAGTCTTCGATGAGCTGTGCACCGGTATCAGCAATACTCAACCACACCTCATCGATGCGCAACAGATCATTGATGCCTTCCTGATTCGCATGACCGCCAGCAAAGCGATTCCCCAGCTGAACCGCCAGCCGAATATCGTCTATATTCATAGCAGGTAGTATATGCCATCACGATACATCGCGGCTACTCATGCAGACCAGTTCTCATTGCTGACATGAACAGGACGCATTCCCCGTGCTATACTCCATGGTGCAGCAACCCAACAATGGAGGTGTGCCCATGATGACCATTGATCAGATTCGCTTGGCAGTGCATCGACTCTCTCCCCAAGAGAAGGCACAGATCATCAGCGAGTTGGCCGCTGATCTCGCCCAGGCAATCCCTGAGTCAGCACCACAGCCTTACCACGATTTTCGGGGTGTGATTGCGCATCTCGGCCCGGCCCCCTCAGCCGAGGACATCGACGAGGTACGCCGCGAGATGTGGGCTAACTTCGCTGAAGGGGACGACTGGTGATGCCTCACCCAGAGTCCTGGCCCAGCAGGCGGCGTAGGGCGGCCTGAGCGCGTGCAAAGAGCGAGGGCGTGGGGACGGTGCCGCCGTAGCGTTCATTCTGGTATTCCGTCGTCAGGTCGCTGAGCGCGGCGATGGGGTCATCCGTGGGGGCACTGCCCAGGTGCGGGGTGAGACGCGCGGCATATTCCGCTGGCGTCTCGTCGGGGTCGCGTGCCAGGCCCAGCTTCGCCATGCGGCGCAGCAGCGTGCGATAGACCACGCGCACACTGCCCGCCGGGGGTGGCGCGCTGGGGGCAGCGGACGCGGGCGCGGCGATGCGGCTGCCCTGCTGGGGGGCGAGGCGTTCGCGCGTTTCATCGAATGGTTCGCTGGCGTTTGCCTGAATGCGCTGCCAGGCGAGGAAGGCTACCACCAGCACCACGATGAGTACCAAGCCAATGAGGGCAATGGTATAGATCGTATGCGCCGTCGCCGTTGAGAAAGGCTGACTATGATCGGGCAGGGCCGTCGGTTTCTTGGTCGTGGTAGAGGTAGAGGTGGATGGACGCCCTATCAGCAATGTCAGCAGCGCCGCAAAGGGCGTCACCCCTAACGAAACGATGGTCGCCACCACCGTGATGACGCCATCCCACACGGTGGCGACCCCCGCGATGAACTGGCGGTACGACCCGCCATAAAAGATGGCGGCGAGGGCGAAAACGACCGCCACCATCGCGCCGACGAGGCCCGCTGTCGCCAGACGCCAGATCCACAGGGCGCGGCCCATCGTCACGCCCGAACGCGCGGTGCGGTCGCGCATCTCGGCCAGCCGCACCTGGGCCAGCATCAGCAAGCCACACAGCACATACAGTGGTACGGCCAGCGCCAAGAAGAGCGTGAGAGGCGCGCTCCCCCCCTGCGCCGACACGCCGAGGACGATGGCCACCACCAGCGCCGCGAAAAAGCCCAGGAAGTTCGCGCGGCGCAGCGAGAGTTCGCCGCCGTTGCGCGCCACGCCATCCGCCAACAGCCAGATGATGAAGCTCAGCGCTATCAGGCCCAACTCCGCGTGGGGCCGTTCCGCCTCCAGCGAGGCCAGGTCGCCAAAGGACGCCAGCCATCCCCAATCACCCGCCGGTAGGTCGGGGAACACGCGCGAGTGAATGAAGATGAGCGCGGTGACGACGACGCCCGCCGTGAAGATGCCGCGCGCCAGCGGGCGCAGCGCGGGGACCACTGAGCAGAGGCGCATCACCGCTGCCGCCAGCAGCAGCGTCAGCCACAGCGGCCCCAAGGGCAACAGGGCACGTGCGGGTTCACCGAACCAGATCGTCGCCATCACCTGCAAGATGGCTTCGCTCGCCAGGGCCAGCGCGCCCGTGTTGAAAAGCGCGATGGTAAGCCATTCACCCCACCGTAAAGGAATGTTCGTCGCTAGATCCAGCCGGGGGACGTAGTGGACCGTGGCCTGGGACGGCATCCCCAGCGTCGGAGCGTCGCGCTGCGTCGCCACCAGCCCCTCGCTGGTCCGCACGATGCGATTCATGCCGTTGTCGGGCGTCGTTGATGAGGGCATGCCAGGTCTCCTCTCCGCCGATGCGGTGGGTGCGCAGTGGGGCAGTGGCGACCTCGTCGCTGCCCGTCAGCAGCAGCGCCACCACGTAGCCACGCCGTTGCAGCGTCGTCAGCCGTGCCACGGTCTCGGGGCGCAACGCGGCGGCGGCCCCGATGAAGATGATGGTCGCGCCGATCGGCAACCGATATTGCTCACGCGCGAGGACGCGCTCGATGGGCGGGCCAAAGAGCGGCTGCAACCGCGCCAATGCCCGCAAGATGTTGACGAGTTGGTTGGGGTTCGTGCTGGGCGGCAGGTGCATGAAGCGTTGCGCCGCCTGGAATGAATCGATCTCACCCGCGAAGGAGGTCAGTGGCAGCCCATTGGTGTAAAGGCCCACTGCGTAGCGCCCCGCCGCCGCCCAACTCGCCACCGAGGCCGCCGCCGCGATGGCCAGCTCGAAGAGGTCGGGGTTCAGCCCTTGCGTGGGATTCATTAAGGTATGGATGTCGAGGAAGATGCTGAGGGTGTGCGTCGTGGTGAAGGGGTGCACCTTGCTCTGTAACGTCGTGCTGCGGGCCGTCGCCTTCCAGTGGATGCGCCGCATGGCATCGCCTGGCTGGTAGTCGCGGGCACCGATGACCTGGCTGGCATCTTCGATCAACCGTCGCTGGGTGGTGAGGTCGCCAAAGGGATTGCGCGCGGGCAGGGCGAAACGCGTCAGCGGCGCGACGATGGGCAGCACCACCAGATCCGCGCGACTGTCGAAGGGGTTCACTTTTCGTTCGCGTTCCATGAAGCCAAAGGGATCGCCCGCCCGCAGATAGGTGGGGCCAAAGGTCCACACGCCCCGCGCCAACGGCACCACTTGGTAGCGCCGCGTGACGCGCTGGTTAGCCCACAACGACATGCCGGTGATGAAAAGTTGCCGGTCGCCCTTATAGCTGGGGTGCAGCGTCACGCCGGGCATCTCGATCTCGACTGACAGGTCATCCTCGACCTCCAGCCAAGGGACGGGCAACCATTTGCGATTTTCGACGGCATAGGTGACGGTGGCCGTTTCACCAAACGTGACCTGGCGGGGAGTGAAGTCGCGCCGCAGCGTCGTGCCGCGCAGCACGACCAGGTACCACACCTCGGGCACGACCCCCAGCGCCAACAGCAGCAGGGCGCACAGCACCAGCAGCGGCGTATGCAGATAATAGCTGAGGATCAGCAGCGCGATGGTGCCCGTCACCCAGAAGCGGCGGGCACGGGGCCGCAGCCGCGCGTGCAGCAGTTCATCTGTGACGGGTAGGTTGCTATCCAATTGCCGGATGATCCGCAGACGACGGCGATCCCTGGCGGTCTGCTGGGCGACGGTGCCGCCGTTAAGCGAGCGATTCGACTGGAACATGGGCGTTGCTCACCACCTCTGCGACGATAGCCTCGGCGATCTGTCCGTGGATGCGCGATTCCTGGGTGGCGATGATGCGGTGCGCCAGCACGGGCGTCGCCAACTGCTTCACCTCATCGGGGCCGACGTAGACGTGCCCGCGCATGGCGGCGAGGGCCTGACACGCGCGGGCCAGGGCCAACGCGCCACGCGGGCTGACGCCTAGCTCGACCCCCGGCTGCGTGCGCGTCGCCCGCACGATCTCCAACAGATATTGCTCGATATCGGGGTCGATGCGGATCTGGCGGACGGTCGCCACCAGCCGCAGCACCGTGGCCGGGTCGGTGACGGGGACCAAATCTTCCAGCGGCGTCGCGGTGCGGAACCGGCGCAAAATGGCGCGCTCATCTATTTCGGAGGGGTAGCCCATGCGCGCTCGCAGCAGGAAGCGGTCAAGCTGCGCCTCGGGCAGGGGAAAGGTGCCTTCGAGTTCGATGGGGTTTTGCGTCGCCACCAGCAGGAAGGGGCGCGGCAGGGGCAGCGTCTCGCGCTCCACCGTCACTTGGCGCTCGGCCATCGCTTCGAGCAGCGCCGACTGCGTGCGCGGTGTGGCGCGGTTGATCTCGTCGGCCAACACGATCTGTGCCAAGATGGGTCCGGGGCGAAACTCGAACTCCCCCGTCTTTTGGTTGAAGAAGCTGATGCCCGTGATGTCGCCCGGCAGCAGATCCGGCGTGCACTGGATGCGCCCAAACTCGCCGCTGATCGACCGCGCCAGTGCCCGCGCGAGGACCGTCTTGCCGGTGCCGGGCACGTCCTCGATCAGCGCGTGGCCCTCGGCCAGCAGCGCCACCAGCAGCAGATCGATGGTGGCCGACTGCCCCACGATGACGCGGGCGATGTTCGCGCGCAGGGCGTCGACCGTGCCCCGCAGTTCGGCGAGATCTGGCGCGTTCCCCGGTGTCGTGGGGGGCTGCGCGCCTGACAGAGACGATGATTCCATGATGAAGACCCTTTCAGATGTCTACAAACAAAAAAGAGGGGCAGACCGCGACAACAGGGATGGCTGCTTTACAGTATACGTGCCGGGTGCCCGCGCCGCCAGTGGGGCGCGTCACAACGTGCGGCGATGTCGCCCCCTGTCGCCCTCTCGCCAAGCATGATAAGATAGACATAACGCGGGTAGGAACCTGCCACTGAATAGGTGCATCCTATCTGGGCTAGTAGGGGAGAACGGAACAATGTCGATCCGCAACGATATCGAGCGGGTATTGATCGGCGAGCGGCAACTGCGCGACCGCGTGAACGCCCTGGGTGAGCGGATCGCACGCGATTATGGCGGTCGCCCGCTGCTGCTGGTCGGCGTCCTCAAGGGCGCGGTGCCCTTCCTGGCGGACCTAGCGCGGGCCATCGACGCGCCGGTCGAACTCGACTTCATGGCGGTTTCCAGCTATGGCAACAGCACGCAGTCCCAAGGCTACGTGCGCATCCTCAAGGATCTCGATGAATCGGTCATCGACCGCGACGTGCTGCTGGTCGAGGACATCATCGACACGGGCCTGACGCTGAGCTACGTGTTGGATCTGCTGCGCCAGCGCGCCCCCGCGTCGCTGCGCGTTTGCGCCCTGCTCGATAAGCAGAAGGTACACACCAAGCATTTGCAGCCCGACTATGTCGGCTTCCCCGTCGAGGATGAATTCGTCGTCGGCTATGGGCTGGACTACGCCCAACGCTATCGCAACCTCCCCTTCATCGGCGTGCTGAAGCCCGAGATCTACAATTAGCTGATGAGCAATGGGGCAGCCTATCCATAGCCGATGGCGTCGAGATACCCCATTCAGAACGTGGTGACGCCTGTGACGGTGCAGCGCCCGACGCGCAGCGCGGGCAGCAGATAGGTCGTGGTGCCCATGCCATTCGCCGCCCACCAGTCGCGGCAGGTCTTGGTCTGGCCGACGGCCTCGACGCTGGCCAGCAGATCCAGCACCGGCTGGGTGAAACGCAGGTTTTTCACGGCGGCGACGATCTCGCCATGCTCCACCAGGAAGGTGCCGTCACGCGAGGTGCCCGTGGCGACGACGCGCTTGGGGTCGGGGCAGTGGGTGTAGTGCAGCCGTGTGATGCGCAGCCCCCGCGCGAGGTCGCGCGTCAGGTCATCGGCGCTGGCGGGGCCGCCGGGCATCACCACATGCTCGGGCACGGGGCTGTCGTGCGCCTCGGGGTCATCGACGGCTTCCCACGGACTCGCCGCATGGCCGTTGTGGGCCAGCCCCAGCCGCGCCGCCGTGGCCGTGTCGGTGGCGACCGCCCGAGCGACGCCCCCCGCGATGCAGCCGACCGCCTGGGCGGGCATCCCCTCATAGTCGATGGGCATCGGCAGGCAGCCGGGGTCCAGCGGATCGTCGCCGAGCGTGATGTTCGCCCCCGTCACCGTTTGCCCAAATCGGCCCGCCATGAATGAGATGCCCGACTCGACGGTGCCCGCCCCCAGGCCGTACAGCACGGGGAAGCGCACGAAATCTGCGACGGCGTTCGGTTCCAGCACGGCGGCGTAGTCGCCTGGTGGTAGCGCGATCTGGTTGACATTCAGGCGGCATTTGTGGATGGCCTCCGCCGCCAGGGCAGCAGGGTCCAGCAGGGCGGCGTCGCGCACCAGGGCATCGGTGTAGCCCGTCCCCTGGCCGTTGTCGATGAGCGCCCGCAGATAGGCCCCCGTCGTGGCGGCGTAGGCCCGCACCCCCAGCGAATTCACCACCGCGAGCTCCGTCACCTCGGTGATGGCTGTGCCAAAGGCGGTGAAGCCCGCCGCCTGGGTCGCCGCGATGATGGCGCGCACCTGTGCCGCGCGGGCCTCGGGCGACTGCTCCGCCGTGGCGGCGAAAAAGGTCTGGGGCAGCGTCGCGGCGGCGGGCAGGGCCACGGGCGCGGGCAAGCCGACGAAGCGCGGATTCGCCGCCTGGTGGCGCGCGGCATCGGTTGCCGCCGCGATGGCCGCGCGCAGCGCCTCGGGCGCGAGCGATGCGGTGAAGGCGCGGGCGATGGCCTGGCCCACCACCGCCCGCACCGCCACGCGCGTGCGCGTCGCCACGACATTCTGGTGGATCTCGTTGTTGGCGAAGCGCGTCACCGCCTGGGTGCCCGCCTCTAGGACGATCTCGGTCTGGTCGGCGGGGCTGGCGCGCAGCGCGTCGGCGAGCGCGTTCAGTGCCGCCGCCTCGCCCAGCATCCCCTCGCATGGCATCATGGGTGGTGCCCCCCTCTGGTGCGTCGTTCTATCTGTGGGGATTCTATCACGTCGGCTGGGGCCGCCCGCCGCGACCCCGCGTGTTATACTCACTGTGCAAAGCCATCGCGTCCTCGTGCAGTGTCGCGCGTGGTGGCGACGAATCGATGTGGATTTTCCGACTGAGCAACAGGAGAGCAGTGTAATGACCACTGGCACCAACACCTCGGCTGCCGCCCGGCAGTCGGTGACATTTGACCCCGTCGACGTGTTTCAGCAAATGGTGATGGCGCGCACCATCAACGAGACGCTGAAGGCGCGCAAAACGCAGGGGCGCTTCCCCTTCTACATCGGCGCGGGGGGGCACGAGGCCATCGCGGGGGGCGTGGCGGCGCTGCGCCACGACGACTGGCTGGCGCTCTATTACCGCGACCTCGCGGGCTGGCTCCAGCGCACGCACGATCCCTTTGGCCCCATCCGCGCGGCGTATTCGCGCACCACCGACCCCATGACCAGCGGGCGCAACATGCCCGAGCATTTCAGCAGCCATCGCTACAGCATCATGCCGACCTATAGCGAGGTGTCAGGGCTGGCCCCCTTCGCGGCGGGCGCGGCCTTCGCCTTTAAGCGCAACGGCACGGGGCAGGTGGTGATGTTTTGCACGGGCGACGGCGGCGTGGCGACGAATGACTTCAACGTGCTCTATCGCGCGGCGACCATTCATCAACTGCCCGTCATCATGGTCGTGGAAAACAACGGCTGGGCCATCACCACGCCCACCGAGGGCCACCAGTGGGGTGGCGACCTCACCGAATGGGCGCGGGCGGGCGGCGCGCACGCGGTAGAGATGGATGGCACCGACGCCGTCGCCGTCCACGATGCCGTCGCGGAGTTGGCCGAGCACGCCCGCACACGCGGCCCCGTCCTGCTGCATCTGCGGATGGGCCTGCTGGACGCGCACTCGAGCAGCACCGACATCTACGCCTATCGCGAACGCGCCGAGGTGTCGCAGACCAAGGCCACGCGCGACCCCATCGCCAACACTGGTCGCCGCCTGATGGAGATGGGCTTGCTCAAAGAGGGCGACATCGACCGTCTGATGGGCGAGGCGAAGGATCGCCTGAACGAGATCGAAGATCAGGTGGTGACGGAGCCGA